>JARLHB010000477.1 GCA_031292465.1 Ignavibacteriaceae bacterium | reverse complement strand
ATCTACAATCCGCTCAATTTCTTTGGTATTGGGATCAATTGAGATAATCCAATATCCATAGGCTCCTTGTTGCTTTTCTGCGCCATTTAGCGGCTGCCAGTATGAAAAGCCGGATTTACCCCCATCGGGATGCTCATCGGCATATTTGCCGGGGATGGCATAATAGTATTTTTGTAAATTTCCTTCTTCGTCTTTTTTCAGACCAAACAGAAAGTGTCTGTATTTATACGCTAAATCAAAGCAGCTTGGAGAAGTTAACCCATTTGAGCAATTCATGTAATAGGGTTTTAAATGATCACTGCTGCAAAGATTATAAGTTGTATTGACAAAAGGAAGGCTCATGAGATTAAGCACTTTCCACCATTTTCCTTGTGTTTTATCTATAGAAAAGGGTTGAATTTCTTCATATGATTTTGCTAAATTCTCCATATAAGAGCAGGAGTTAACAATATAATTATAAAAATATTCATTATAGTCATTTGTAATTTTTTGATATGAAACAGAGTGATGTTTAGGAAGTTCTGAGATTTTAATTTCCGTAGGTGTATTTTTAGCAGCATAAATTGAAGTATCTGCTGTGATCTCACTGCTTTTTTCATTTAAAGGCATCTGTTCGGCCTCAGGCGGCGTTTCTTCAGAAGCTGTTTCGTTGTTCTGAAAAGAGCCTTTTAGAACAAGATGAAGTGTTTCATTCGTGTTTTTTGTTGAGGCAGCGACAATCGTAGCCGCTGAAAAATCATGCAGTCCATTTCCTGCTCCATCAATATTTTGGGGGTTAAATCGGGAATAGTAATCGCCATTACCCTGCTTATCAATTGATAGAGTGCCAATTGTTGCATAAATCGTTGCATGGTCTTTTTTTCCAAACAGAAGTAACTTATAAAGATACTCACCATCATTAAGGTATTTCAAGTTTTGAACACTGCATTTCAAAACACCTGTATCATTTCCGGTTTCAATTTTAAGGTAGCCTTTTACGCCGCCGCTTTTACTGTAAAAATCGCTGTGTTGATCTTCAAGCATGATAAAAGAGCGGTCATATTTTGAATAGTTCATATAAACCTCCCCAAGATTAAGGATTATTCAGGTAAAGAAAGAAGAGCGCGCTAATATTGTTTGAATTCTTGTGATAATATTGTTAATATAAATATATGCATCAGTTTGATAAATAATATTAAAATGTATAAAATTTATTTTAGGATTCCTAACCCCTAATCTACGTAAGGGTGTGATTAACATGTGGATGGATCTTTGCCTGATTGCAGTTCTTTTATTTTCGATTATTGATGGATTCAAAAAAGGATTGATAAAAGCGCTGGTTCACTTTGCCGGATGGATTGCAGCTGCTTTTTTTGCCATGAAAGCCTATCCGGTTGTTGCACATTACATGACAGCAAGCTCAAAAATATATTCTTCAATAAATGAAAAGATAAGTGACAAGCTAATGGTCCAAACCGGAACGCAACCCGGAACAGCGGATGCTTTATCCAATTTTAAACTTCCCGGGGTTATCCAGCAGACGATTACTCATGCAATATCATCCTCGGAAAACATGATTGCAGGTACGGCTTCGGAGTTGATCGCAAAGGTATGTATTAATATTATCAGTTTGATTATCGTCTTTGTTGCTGTCAAAATAGTAATATCAATTGTTGCGGCGGGAATCGGAAGAGTGGGAAAGCTGCCCGTACTGAAGCAATGCGATCAGCTGGCAGGTTCAGTGGTAGGCTTTATCAAGGGATTCATGATTATATTTATTATTCTTGCTGTAATGGTTCCGGCTATGAGTATAATGAAAGATGATTTTTTGATTAAATCCCTTAGGTCTGCACCCCTGACAGAATATTTCTATGACCACAACCTTTTGTTTATTGTGGTCAAGGACTACATTTAAATTTAATTGACAATTGAAAATGGATAATGGATAATAAACTTAAAAATTTTGTTGACAAAATTTTATATTGAATTTTCAATTCTCAACTGTCAATTGTCAATTGGAATGAGGTGAATAAAATGCCGTTAGATATAAAAATCGGAGATATTGTTGAGTTAAAAAAACAACATCCGTGTGGCTGTACAAGCTTTGAAATTATGAGAACGGGCATGGACTTTCGGATAAAATGTCTAAAATGTGAAAAACAGGTATGGCTTCCAAGACTAAAGCTTGAGAGAAGAATTAAGAAAATTACAGCGAAAGAATAATAGAAAACGGATTAATTTTTGTAAAAACACAGAATTAACAAGGCACTTGAGACGCCAGCCGGCAATTAGAAGAAGATACTAATTTTAAGGCAATATAAAAAAACATTTGACAAGGACAATTTGTATCTGATATAATGCATAAAAATCAACTAATCATAAATGCTGTGATAGAGTTCTTATTTTTATATAAAGGTTAAAGAGAGTCGACAGTCGCTGTGAGCCGACACCTGAAAAAAATAATTCTCACTCTGGAGCATTATTTCTGAAATAATAGTAAGAAATAACGGCAAGCACCGTTAATAGCTGGGGGTTTGTTAGAATCCGACAAAGAGACTGTTTACAGTAATAAGGGTGGTACCGCGGTTTAATAATCGTCCCTGAAGTTTATTCTTCAGGGATTTTTTATTTAGACAGCAGTTCTCAAGTGACGGATAACAATAACAATATTGTAAAAATTTTTCTGCAGAAAAATTTTTACAATATTGTTATTGTT
>JARLHB010000476.1 GCA_031292465.1 Ignavibacteriaceae bacterium | reverse complement strand
GATGCTAAACCCGGCAGCCGTTTTCAGTTTGAAAGGCACGGCTACTTCTGCGTGGATACAAAATATACAACGGCAGAAAAACTTGTCTTTAACAGAACCGTAACACTTAGGGATAGCTGGGGCGCTAAACACAAGTAAAAAAGGTTCGCTTCGTTCTAATTTTTATTGCAGACATTTGATTTATCAAATGTCTGCAATATTACATTCCTAACATTTCATAAAATTCCAACAAAAAGGCAAGTTGATTAATTGCACAAAATATTGTACGTTTATCAGGACAATATATGTATAAGGAAAATGTATGAACAGGATAAAATTTGATAAAGATATTCAGCCGCTCTCTGAATTCCGTTCCAAGACAGCATTTTATTTTGATAACGTTAAAAAGACAAAACGGCCATTAATAATTACACAGAATGGTAAAAGCGCTGCTGTTTTATTGGACGTTTCTGAGTACGAAGCAATGCTGGATAAAATAGAAGTGTTGGAAGATATAAAAACAGCTGAAGCGCAAATTGAAAATGGTATGGGAATTCCTCATGAAAGTGTAAAGAAAAAATTCTTAAAAGGAATTAAAAAATGAGAAATAATCTGGTTGCCTTTAGCTAAAATCAGATTCCTACCCTTTTTACTCTAAACCAGTTCCTTTTCTGATAACCTGAAAATAATCCAACCTGATAACTATTTCTAAATGTATTTAGTAACTTGATTATTTATTACAATGTAATTACATTGTATACACATAAAATAATAATAAAGATGAAAACTAAAATTATAAAAATCGGTAATTCCAGAGGTATCAGAATACCAAAAACTTTCATAGAACAAAGCAGGCTTAAGGGTGAAGTGGAACTTGAAATAGAAGATGATAAAATTATTATAAGGCCAATAGTAAAAGACAGGGAGAAGTGGGAGGCTGCATTCCGCAAAATGGCAAATAATAATGATGATGCCCTCTTGGATAAAGCCTCCTTATCTGAACAATCCAGGTGGGATAATGAAGAATGGGAATGGTAAATGGAATATTTCCGTTTTGATATCTTTTATGTAAATCTTGATCCGACAATTGGGAGCGAGATTAAGAAAATCCGTCCGTGTGTTATAATATCTCCTGATGAGATGAATAAAAATATCTCCACAGTAATTATTGCGCCTGTTACTTCAAAACTGCATAATTATCCAACCCGCGTACCGTGCAAAGTTGAAGGAAGGCAGGGACAGATTGTGCTGGATCAAATAAGGACAGTTGATAAAGTTAGACTTATAAGGAAAGTAGAAATGCTAAGCATAATTACACAAAATAAAGTGCTGGAAGTTTTAAGGGAAATGTTTTCAGCATAAACTCTGCCTTATAACGTTAAATCTCTGGGGAGGATTTGAGTGATTTGAAAAATTAAATATAAAAAGGAAGAGATTTAGAAATGAGAAAAATATTTTTACCCACACTTCTTTTTCTATTCATCCTTCCGCAAATAAATTTAGCGCAAAGTAAATACGGCATTTCAATAGGCGGGGGATATATTTTTAATTCTGAAACGCAAGGAGCATCATTGCTTCAATACTGGGGACATGCATATTCTGCAAATATTTTAATATGTTACAAGATTGCTGATGGTACCTCGCTGTACCTCTCATCTTCTTACCAGAAATATTATTTTGATGAAAGCAGTATCGGCGCTAGTGCAGTTCCGCAGGTAATTGGCTACAGAACGTATATTAGTGCTCAAAGTAGTTATGTAACAGAAATATCTGCCGGTGTTAAATTTTATACTGTTCATTCAAATGCATTTATCAAACCATTTTTTGCTGCCGGGATTGGAGCCTTATTTGCAAGGCAGGGTAAGGTAGATGTTATAAGTGCTATGGAAAACGGATCTTCTGAAAGTATAACTTCATACGCATGGGAAATAAATGATTGGAGCACTCAATTAAATTTAGGTATGGGAATGGAAATAAAACTAATAAGCAATTTTAAGCTGATTTTGGAAGGAAAAATTGTAATAAGTCACAGACTGACATATTTTCCCTTAACATCGTCAATTAAATTTGATTTCTGAAATCAAACTATCCTGTATCCCGGCTTGTATGTAGGAATTCGATTTATCGAATTCTTACATTAACTTATCCCAATTTAACAAGCGCAGTATCAATTCTCTTAATAACTTCCTCTTTGCCGATAATAACCAGAATATCATACACACCCGGCCCGGTGCTCATGCCGGAAGTAGCAAGCCTTAACGGGTGAATTAGTTTGCCAACGCCTATATTCAAATCAGCGGCTGTTTGTTTAAGCGCATTTTCATAATCTTCTTTTACGGGATTATTAAGTGCAGAAAAAGCATCGCGCAGTTTCTTAATTTGTTCCGGCGTTTCAGGTTTCCAGCCTTTTTGTTTTGCAGCTTCTTCATATTCTGCCGGCGCAACAAAAAAGTACGGACTTTTTGTTATGTACTCATGTATGAAAGACACTCTTTCCTTCATGCCGTCAATAATTTTTATAAGGTATTCGTCGCTGTAGCTTTGTTCTTTTATTTCAGTACTAACATCAGTAGAATTTTGAATTTCATCTTTAAGCAGTGCAAGAAGTTCTGCATCAGGTTTTTTGCGAAGGTGTTCCGCATTAAGCCAGTTAAGTTTTTCAAGGTCAAATACAGCGCCGGACTTGTTCACTCTTTCAAGTGAAAAACTATCAATAAGCTCGTTCAGGTAATAAAATTCTTTATCATCGCCGGCATTCCAGCCAAGCAATGCAACAAAGTTTACAAGCGCATCTTTCAGATAACCCTTTACGCGGTAATCTTCAACTGCTACATCACCCTGGCGTTTACTTAGTTTAGAACGATCCGGGTTAAGCAGAAGGGGAAGATGTGCAAACACAGACTTTTCCCATCCGAAGAAATCATACAGTAGAATATGCTTAGGCGTAGATGAGAGCCATTCCTCGCCGCGTATTACATGTGTAATTTTCATTAAATGATCGTCAACAACATTTGCAAGATGATAAGTCGGGTAGCCGTCGCTTTTTATTAATACCTGATCGTCAATATTATGTGTGTCGAACTCAACCCTGCCGCGGACAACATCATCAAATGCCACCTTCTGGTCAGGCACTACATTTAAACGTACAACTTTAGGCATTCCGCTTGCAAGTTTTTCTTCAACTTCTTCTTTGCTAAGGTGCAGGCAGTGCTTGTCATATTTAGCCTGGGGAAGCTTTTGCTGCTGTTGTTCTTTTTTTAGTGCGTCTAACCTTTCATGAGTGCAGAAGCAGTAATATGCGTGGCCTTTTTCTATAAGCTCTTTAGCGTATTTGTCATACAGGCTCAGCCTTTCAGACTGCAAATAAGGCCCAAATTGTTCTCGTTTACCCGGGCCTTCGTCATATTCAAGCCCGCACCATTCAAGCGCTTTTATTAAATTTTCAACGGCGCCTTCAACGTAACGGTTACGGTCTGTATCTTCAATTCTAAGAATGAATTCACCGTTATTATGTTTTGCAAACAGGTAATTATAAAGCGCGGTTCTTAATCCACCCACATGCAGGTAGCCTGTGGGGCTGGGCGCAAATCTGACTCTTGGTTTTTCGTTTATCATTTCTGTAAATTATTTAAAGTTAAAACTAAATTTAAAAATAGAGGGACTAATGGTCAACATTATTCTAAAACCGATAAATGAATAGGGAAGCAGGGTGTATAAAACCGTTGAAACAACTTCGCACTTAGACAAATATTAGCTTGCTTTCAGCTTGCTTTCCGTAAAGTATTTTATTTTTTCAATAAATTCCTGGCTGTCGATAGGCTTAGGAATATAATCTGTTGCGCCGGCCTCAAGGCATTTTTCTCTATCACCCTTCATTGCAAAAGCCGTTAGGGCTATTATTGGGGTCTCTTTGTATTCGGGCATCTGCCTGATTTTTTCGGTTGCTTCAAAACCATTCATTACAGGCATTTGCATATCCATAAGTATTAAATCAAAATGCTGTTTTTTAACTGCATCAACGGCTTCAGCGCCGTTTTCCACAACTACAATAGATTCAAAATTGTTTTTCTTCAAAAGGCGTGTAACAATAATCTGTGAGTGTTTATAGTCTTCAACCAACAGAATTTTAACGCCCTCTTTTTGAACTGCCATTTCTTCAACCGTAGGCGGTTCATCAAACCTGTTTATCATCTGGTTAATTGTATCAGACAGCTCTTCAATATTTGTACTGCTCTTTTTAAGCAAGTCTGCAAACAAACCGTCTATCTTTTTCAGGTCTTCCTGGTAATTTTCCTTGCCTGTATAAATAATAATAGGCAATTTAGAAAATTTCGGCTTGGATTTTATCTGCTTTATCAGGTCGAAACCGTTTAGTTCAGGCATATCAAGATCAATAATGGCGATATCAAGGCTAACGCCTTCTATAAGATCCATAACTTTACTTGAATGAGCTTCTGCTATGGCATTATATCCTGCCTGCTCAATTGCTTCCCTGACAAGATTCAGAGTTGGGACGTCATCATCCACAATTAAAATATTTGAATCTTTTTTTAGGCGGTAGCTTGTTAAAACTTCAACCAGATATTTGTATTTTATCGGTTTTACAAAATACTCGACGGCTCCCATAAGAAAAGCTTTTTGCTGTTCTGCTTCAACTGAACAAACAATAACAGGAGTATTCTTGGCATTTTTATGCTCCCGTATCCTTTTCAGAAGTTCAAAGCCATTTAAATCAGGCAGAACTATATCCATCAGTATGGCAAGATAAATCTCTTTATCAATAGCTTTCAATGCCTGGTCAGCCGAATTTACAATAGTGGGTTCATAGCCCCATTTATTTAAGTAATTGCTTAACAGGCGTGAAGTAGCGTAATCATCTTCAACTACAAGAACTTTATTCTTTTTGCCCGGTTTTGGAAGGGCGCTAATCTGCGACTCAATTGCATTAAGCTGTTCAACGCCTATGGTAAAATTGTATGTAGTTCCTTTGCCTATAAGGCTTGAAACAGAAATATTACCCTGCAGCAGTTCGATATACTTTTTTGTAAGTATAATTCCAAGTCCGGTAGTATTGCCGATTTTGGAATTTGATAATTCGGAAAGTGCAAAAGGCTTGAATATTTCACCAAGTTTATTTGTAGATATTCCGCTGCTTGTGTCGGTAATTTTAAAATTCAGTTTGTTTAATCCGTGTGCAGCAACGGAAATAGAAATTTTCCCTCTATCCGTCATTCTTAACGAAGTAGTAATAAGGTTAACAAGTATATAACGCAACTTGGGTGCATCTAATCGTATCGAATCAGGTAGATCTTTATCAACCAGTACAATAAATTCTATTTTGCTCTTATTTATCTTATCAGAAAAAAGCCTGATTATTTCATCAATAAAATTTTTAATATTTATTAATGTAAGGACTTCTTTATTTATTCCCGAATCTATTTTTGCAAGGTCAATCAAATCATTTATTAAAGACAGCAGGTTAAAAGCGTTGTCTTTTAAAGTAGAAACATATTCAGCCTGCGAAGAGGAAAGATTATCTTCATTAAGCAATGAAGCAAAGCCCATTATGCTGTTGGTGGGAGTTCTTAATTCATGAGCAATATCTGCAATAATCTGGCTTGTGGAAAGAGAGTCGGAAGAATTTTTGCCAATCCATAATTTTAACAGGTTGCCTATCGCTTCGCCAATAGTTTGAAGATTATCGCGTTCAATATTAGTAAATGGAGTTTTCTTTGCTATCTTGAACAGGGCATCTTCAGTATCGCTTAACCTTACATATAAGCATCCTTCATACATTACGTATTCGGAAGCCTGTATTTCACATTCAGCCTGAATTTCAAATAAAGCAGGTTGTAAATTGTTTCTAACAAATTTATTTGACTGTAATTCAACAGTAGAATCCTTTGAATAGCTTTTTTTAGCTTCGGCTGACCTGCCTAAAAAAGTAAGATTACTGGTTTCTTCAATTTTGAATAGAAGAACGGCCTGTAATTCATATTCGCTTACTAAAAATTCGCACAGATTATCAGGCAGGTTCTTTGACGAATCAAGAGCCTGTTTTAATAAAAAGTTGTACTTTGTTAAAAATTCTATCTTTGAACTCTGCATTTTTATCCTGCTTTTTTATGTTTCTGCGATGACACACAAAAAATAAATTATAACAAATATAAATATATAAGCGTCAAAAAGAAAAGAAAAGGAATAGTTTTAAAGTTTTAAGCTATTTATACTTTGTTACAATTCTCCAGCTTTTACTATCGAAAAATATACTAATTTATTTATACCTGCTAAATAAAGTATCATTTTTTCTCATTTCCTTGGGCCGAAGTCCAAATATTATTATCAGGATTAACGTCAGGCAAAAATTTATCAGGGTCAATAACTACCGAATCAACTCCGGATGTGGAGTTATATTTAAAAGTCCATTCACCGGAACGTTCCCAAATTTCAACAGGTAAATTTACCCTGCCTGTATGCCCGTTCTTTTCTTTTATTTCCACTGTAACAGGCATAACCATTTTATTAAGATTTTCAATTGTAATAAGAGCGCCTTTTGATGAGTCATTATCAACATATTTTACTTCTTTTACTGCCTGGTCAAGCCGCCAGTCTTTATAAAACCATTCCTTCCAGAACCAATTTAAGTTCTCGCCGGCAGCGTCATTCATGGTCCTGAAGAAGTCTGCCGGAGCCGGGTGCTTATATGCCCAACGGTTAATGTATTTACGGAAAGCATAATCAAACCGGGCGCTGTCAAGTATATAATTCCGTAGCATATACAGCCCGAAAGATGGTTTATAATACGCGTCATAACCAAGATTTCTCATTATTAAGTTATCCGGGTAAGTCATTATTAATTGAGGATCTTTTTTAGACATGAACGGCGTGATTTCCGGGCCTTTAGTGCCGTGTGTTTTAAATTCGCCGTTATTAAAATTTAATGTTGAATATATATTTATAAAAGTATTCAATCCTTCATCCATCCATGCATATTCCCGCTCATTGGAACCGACAATCATTGGGAACCATGTATGGCCGAATTCATGTGTAACAACTTCCCACAGTTCATTCTTTTTTGCTTTCCATTCGCAAAATATAATGCCGGGATATTCCATACCTCCCACTAAACCTGCAACATTTACGGCAACAGGGTAAGGATATTGATACCATAATTTTGAATTTATCTCAAGGGTAGCTTTTACATACTCGGTGGACCTTTCCCAGGTGGAATCTGTATAACATTCTGCCGGGTAAACAGACATGGCAAGACAAGGCTCGCCGTTGCCAAGATTTATTTTTGCCGCATCCCATATAAATGAATTAGAACATGCCCATGATACATCACGTGAGTTCTCCATCTTAAAATGCCAGGTAAGATTATCGTTGCCTGCGGGACGTACTTTTGTGCTTTGAACTTCATTAGAATCTATAATAAAAATCCGTTTATCACTTTTGGATGCTTCATCCAGCCTTTTTATTTCAGTTTCCGTTAAAACTTCCTGTGGATTTTGCAATACGCCCGAACCAACAACTATTTGGTTATGCGGCACTGTGATATAGTAATCAAAGTTGCCGTAGTCTAAATAAAATTCACCCATTCCAAGGTAGGGAAGAGTATTCCAGCCAATTATATCGTCATAAACTTCCATTCGCGGGTACCATTGTGCAAGTTCGTAAATAATTCCGCCTGCTGTCTTCAAATATCCCATTCTGTCTGTGCCGCGTTCAGGCACGGTAAAACTGTACTCAATATCAATTTCAATCTTATCTCCGTTAGACTTGAGTGAATGCGGAAGAATTATCTGCATTCTCGTATCAGTTATCAGGTATTTTGCGATTGATGAATTTCCATTCTGAACAAGTTTAACTGATTTTATGTTGTATCCCTGAGTAAAATTTTGTTCGCCGAACCTGTAGCCGTTAAATGGAGAAGCCAAAGAGCCCCGCGAATCTTCTTTATAAATGTTCTGGTCAAGTTGAAGCCATAAATAATCAAGTTCATCCGGGCTATTGTTGGTGTAAATTATATTATCAACACCGGCAATTTCTTCCTTTGCCGTATCAAGTGAAACTTTAATTATATAATCAGCTTTATTCGTCCAATAGTTTGCGCCGGGAGCGCCGTTTCCGCTTCTGTATATGCTGCCGGGTGAATTTAAAAAGCCCGGGTCAAATGTTTCGCCGGGATTGTAATTACTTGTATCCTGTGCATATGAAATTTTGATGAACGCTGATATAAACAGTAGGGTGAAAAATAATGAGACTGAATACTTCATAATTTGTATCTAAACTTTATTTGAGAATGAAAAATATTTTACACAAAACGGCAAAAGCACAATTTACTTATTGCCCGGAGTCCATACGTTATTAGTAGAATCAATATCCGGCAGAATTTTATCCGGGTCTATAGTTACTGAGTCAATTGCGCCTGTTGAATTAAATTTAAATGTCCATTCGCCGGAACGTTGCCAAATCTCAACAGGTAAATTCACCCTGCCGGTATGTCCGTTCTTTTCTTTTATCTCAACCGTAACGGGCATAACCATTTGATTTTTATTTTCTATTGTAATTAAAGAGCCTTTGGTTGAATCATCATCGACATATTTTACATCTTTAACAGACTGGTTAAGCTTCCAGTTTTTAACAAACCATTCTTTCCAGAACCAGTTCAGGTTTTCACCTGCGGCATCGTTCATTGTATGGAAAAAATCAAATGGAGAAGGGTGCTTATATGCCCATCTCTTTATATATGTCCTGAATGCATAATCGAATCTGTCATGCCCCAGTACATTTTCGCGGAGCATTACAAGTCCCAGGGCGGTTTTATAATATTCAAGTTCATGAACATATTGATAAGGAATTGCATCGGCATAAGTAATAATAGGAAGGGAATGCGGGCTGACAAGATAGTCCACTATTTCTCTTGCCGGATTGCCTCCTTTGGGTGCGTATTCATTATCCCTTTTGGGTGCGAACTCGCCTTTATTGAATTCATCTGTTGCATAGATGTTTATAAATGAATTAAATCCTTCGTCCATCCACGCATTTTCACGTTCGTTTGAACCTACAATCATAGGGAACCAGTTGTGCCCGATTTCATGTGTTGTTACCATCCACATGCTTTTTCCTTTAGCGCGGTAACTACAGAATATAATTCCGGGATATTCCATTCCGCCAACCGGGCCGCAAACATTTACCGCAGCAGGATAGGGATATTCAAACCAGTCTTTTGAATATATTTCAACACTTCTTTTTAAGTACTCGGTAGATCTTGCCCATGCACTGTCGCTGCCGAACTCTGCGGGATAAACGGACATTCCAATGGATTTTTTGCCGTCGGGAAGATTTATTTTTGCAGCGTCCCACACAAAAGCAGTAGAAGCAGCCCATGAAACATCACG
>JARLHB010000475.1 GCA_031292465.1 Ignavibacteriaceae bacterium | reverse complement strand
CTTTTTATTATCGATTGCTTTGATTCTTTTATCATTATAAAGAGTATTTCTTAAAAATATTTTAATAAGCCGCTTAGCGGCGAAACGTTAGTAGTTATAATACAATCAGATATTACAGAACCGCGTAGCGGTGAAACAGGATTATCTGTATAATCAGGAATCTCAAATTTGTAATCTCCTAAGTTAAAATATCTTACAGCCATAATTTTGTCCCTTAAGTTGACGCCTATGCTTTCGAGAGGAGATTAAGGAGTGTGTTTTTATATTATTAACATCTCCATTTTTGCAGGAATAAGTATTATTAAAATATTATTCTTATTTTTGCCTGAATAAATTTAATTGATAGACATATTTACATTATATGCGCCCATAGCTCAACTGGATAGAGCATCAGACTTCGACGAATATGAGAAGGTGCGTTTTTAACTTGTAAACGAAATATTTATAACGACTAACAACATAATTTTCTGATTTGCGCCAATAGCTCAATTGGATAGAGCACCTGACTTCGGATCAGGCGGTTAAGAGTTCGAGTCTCTTTTGGCGCACTTTTAAAATAATAGCACTTAGATTATAATTTTCTAAGTTTTTAGTAATTGTTGATGACTTTTATGAAAGGAACTGTAAATATTTTCTTGAAAAAGATGTTCAACATTGTTTCTATTAGAATTTCAATGATTCCATTTTATTCTTTCGATCATCCCCTATCTTTTCACCGATTAAAAAAGAAATATCAACAACAGCGCCATATTCAATAAACATATCATAAAATCGTTTAAACCTATTTCCCCAGTAAATCATAGCGCAGGCCATAGGCGCCCCCTTACCTCCATCTTTTCCGTTTTCAAGAAATTTAAGACGAGTATCATATAAAAAGCAGATACCGTGAGCTTGCGTAAAAACATATTTCTTCCAATGAGCAGTATTTGCTGCAACCGGAATCAAAGCCAATACTTCAGAATTATATTCACGATAAGCACCTGCACACTTAGCAAGCCAATTTTTAATAGTAGTTTTCCTTTCCTTATCAATTCCATAGGGAGGATTAACATAAATTGTCGGATAATTCCATATTTCTTTTAATCCGTCATTTTGAGGGAGAGAAAACTTATTCTTGGCTTTAACAAGAGAATATTCATTAGAACACGGATCTAAACTTAAATTTCCATCAAAAAATCTTTTAACCACTTCTACATACTTTGGTGGCGTACACCAACTTTGGCTTAAACTATTAATATGTCTGCCTGCGCTCATCCTAAAATCTCCGACCAATCTTTATCTGCAAGTTCTCTTAATTCGTCTCTTAAATTTGATATTTTTTTATTTTTAGGAGTAATTATATTAAACCAATGATCAATGTTTTTTTTATTATCTATAAAATATTTAAGCAACAATCTATCTGCATCAATATTCATTTGAACTTTAGTAAACTGATTTTTCTTTTTCGTAGCATTATAACTTGAAATAAATGAATCTCTGATTGGTTCATATTTTTTAATCGGATTAAATAGTAATGTAGCGATAAACTCAGAAAGACCATCATCTGTAAGGAAAAGTAACCAGTCGTATGATTGAGCGAGTACCTTAAGCTCTTTATTTGGGTTAGAAGATGTAAACCAGTTACCATGATTACTAACAATTCCAATAGTTAGAATAAATCTTCTTAATAATTCTTTGTCATTTGAATAAATCGCCTCTTCCATTAAATCAATAAATGGTTAAATAACATATGAACCATCACTTTTATAAATTATACCGTTCATCTCACCTGATTCATTTCTAATTTTTTGAAGAGACGATGTCGTACGCGCTACATAAGCTCCTTGCTTTGCTTTTTCTATTGTTTGCGGACCTTTACGCATTCCTTCTTCCACACCTACCCTCTTACATTCAATCATCGAATAAGCTTTTTTACTCTGTTCATAAATATTAAGCTTTAATTTATCACCTAATTCAGAATTTATACTACATAATAAAAAAGAATTTTTTGATGTTGCAATAGTACAAGCATTTCGAAGGACACCTTTATTTAAAAGCTGATTAGATTGACGTTCAAATCCTGATAGATCATACTTTTGTTCCTTAAGAGCTTTAAGAATCATATGAGCAGTAATTGTTTTATCCGACTTATTAATCGTTAAAAAAGAACTTCGCGAAATTGGATGTAGCGAAAATTCCACATTATGAGTAATATCTGAATTACCATATTCTTCAAGGCCCCGTTCAATTGAAATATGGTTATTTAACCCCCAAGTCTTTAGAAGATAATAAGTAATTATTTCCACTATAGTACCTAAGGCTCTTCCGGCTGCTTTTTTAGAATCTTTTGCATAACCAAAGACATTGCCTACTAAAGCATTTTGAAGTTCATCTACAGATTTGTAAGCCATTATTTACACCCTTAAAAAATATAAAGATTAAATAAAAGATAATAAAAAAAACACAAAAATTATGATCGATATAATAAAGCATTGGCAAATTTCATTATAACAATAAGCTAATATTAAATAGTGCACAACTTGCCGTACGATTGGCCGAAGAGGTATATTTCTATTTCGCCATTTAATTACCTATCAACATTAATATCATCAAAAGATGTAATGTTATTACAGTTCAATCTTGTTCCATTATTTTTTTATTCATAAAATTATTAAATAATATCCAAACCATACCAAACAAATTATTTAATATAAACTCGTTTTATTAACTTTAACCATAAATAATTTTTTATTAATAATTACGTTCATTATGCTTTTTTCAGAAGATTCATATAAATTCATGTTCGCCGCACTTCAGGAAGCGGAAAATGCTTTATCCGAAGATGAAGTGCCCGTTGGTGCTGTTGTAGTACACCAAAATAGAATTATAGGCAGAGGCTATAACCAGATTGAACGGTTGAAAGACGCTACCGCACATGCGGAGATAATTGCCCTTACATCAGCCTCCAACACTTTAAGCAACTGGCGCTTAAATGAATGCGATATTTACGTAACTCTTGAACCATGCATAATGTGCACAGGCGCCATGCTTTCATCACGGATAAAGAACATTTATTTTGCCGCGTTCGATCCCAAATTCGGAGCGTGCGGATCGCTTTACAACCTTGCGAGCGAAGGGAAATACAACCACAAGATAAATGTATATTCAGGTATATATTCACAGGAAAGTGAAAGCCTGCTGCAAAGTTTCTTTGTGAAGAAAAGAAATAAAAGCAATAATTAGATACTTCCCTGCTTATAAGCGCGTATTATTTTATAAAATATTTCACTTCGCCATAACCGCTTCAGATTATTTTATAGATTTATAAAAATTCCGGCAAAGAAATTTCTAAAAATAATCAGCCCTCTTCCCTTTTGTTAATATTTCTTTTTATGTAACTTCGTGGCGATAATTTTGTTTATTTCCTGTTCTGTTCACATACTGTTGTAATTGTCGAAAATAAAAGGAGAATTCCAATGCCCCCGAGAAGCAATATTTTCTATCTGACGGCATTAATTATTTTGGTATCATCAGTTGTTTTTTCGCAGTCAGCAAAAAAAGATAATGAATGGAAACAATGGCATTTTTTAATTGGGGAATGGGTCGGCGAAGGCGGAGGCAAACCGGGACAGGCAACCGGGAATTTTACTTTTGACTTCGACCTTCAGAAAAAGATTCTTATACGTAAAAGCGTAGCTAATTTTTCTGCCACTAAAGAAAAACCCGCCTTTTCACATAATGATTTAATGATTATCTACAAAGAACCTTCCAGTTCTACAGAAGCGATGTATTTTGACAGCGAAGGCAAAGTAATAAAGTATACTGTAAAATTTTCCGATGATCTGAATTCCGTAATTTTTGTAAGTGTACCGGTTGCTAACGAGCCAATATACAGGCTTTCATACATAAAAGTGAACAATCAAAAGCTTAATTTTAAGTTTGAAATCGCCAGGCAGGAAACTCCCGGCAGTTTTTCAACTTATCTTGAGGCCACTGTACACCGGAAATAGCTTTCTTGTTAAAAAATATTCCACTTAGCCGTTAACAAGTAAGTATTACTGCGAAAATATTTTTATTTTTATAATTCAAATAATTATTTATAAACAATAAATCAGGCTAAATTAAAGCGAGAGACTAATGCGTATAATATTATTCGGCTCTCCGGGGGTAGGAAAAGGGACTCAGGCAAAAATCCTTTCCTCCAAATTCAATATCTTACACATCTCTACAGGCGATATTCTCAGGAAAGCTGTTAAGGACCAGACTCCCCTTGGAATAAAAGCTCAAAGCATTTTGAATCGCGGCGAATTGATTTCAGATGACATTATGATTAGCCTTATAAAAGATACATTACAACAGCCTCTATGTGAAAACGGATTCATTCTCGATGGTTTCCCAAGATCAACCGCTCAGGCAATTGCTCTGGATGCTATGCTGAAAGAATTGAATATTCAGGATATACATTTGCTGGTTATTACAGCCGATGAAGAAGAATTGGTTAAACGGCTTACAGAACGCAGGGCGTGCAAAAACTGCGGAAGTCTTTTTAATTATAATGATATAAAAGACAAGACTTCATGCCCGGTATGTAATGCGGAAAACAGCTTCTATCAGCGGGATGACGATTCCGAAAATGTAATTAGGCACAGGATGGAAATTTACAAACAAACTACCAGGCCGGTTCTTGATTATTATGAAGGAAAGAAAAAAGTAATCTATATCAACGGGTCAGATAAAATAGAAAACGTTACGGAAAATATTTTATCTAAACTCGAATTGGATAAGTAATTACTCCTATTTCTGTTTTGTAACAGCAACAAGGGCTTTACCGTCTTCAAGTTTATAAATTTTTGCGGGATTCTTTTTTACAATCTCGTAATTATGGGTAGCTATCAATATAGTTGTACCACGGGAATTTATTTTCTTTAAAATTTCTATTATTTCGTCTGCCGTCTCCGGATCGAGGTTGCCTGTAGGCTCATCGGCAAGTACAAGAACCGGATCGTTAATTACCGCCCTTGCAATAGCTATACGCTGCTTTTCACCGCCTGACAGGCTGCCCGGCATACTGAACCGCCTATGATATAAGCCTACATCGGTAAGCACATCACTTACCTTCTTTTTTACTTCTTTCTGTGAAATACCGGTTACGTTAAGTACAAATGCAAGGTTATCATATACATTTCTGTTATTAAGCAATTTAAAATCCTGAAATATTATTCCAAGCCTTCTGCGAAGATAAGGAAGCTCTTTCCTTTTTATAGTCCTTGAATTATAACCTGCAACAGTTACTTCGCCGGCATCCGGCATATAATTCATATAAACAAGCTGGATAAGCGTACTCTTACCAGTACCGCTTTTGCCGATCAAAAAACTGAATTCACCGTTTTCTATATTTAAATTCAGATCAGCAAATATCGGTTGTGAAGGATAGCTGAAAGCCACATTTTTAAAGGTCAACATTTTTTCTTATCCTTTTGGTTATGAATTGTACTCTTTCTGATTCCCCGCTGCCGTCTTTATATGTAAAAGCAGTATAGCAGTGCTTTACTAAAAGGCCTGCCTGTTCAAGAAGTTCAAAGTATGTTTCGAAAGGGAAAATCTTTTGTTTATGCATTTCGCTGAATATTTCCCCGGTTTCTAATTTAATCATGAAAGTATTTTTATGAATTTTAGTTACAGTATCGTATTCGCTTTTCTGCTTGAATTTTATCCCATTATACGAACCTTTCCGTTCAGGTTCCTTAGCATGCAGCAGACTGTTTTTTTCCAGGCTGGCGTCAAATGTAAAAACTCCTTTATCGGTTAACAAGCCTGAAACCTGCTTAAACATATCAAGAAGTTTTTTACGGCTGGTAAGATAATTTACACTGTCGAATGTACTGTAGATAATATCGAATTTATTTTTAAAAGGCAGAGCCGTCATATTGCAGCACACTCTGGGAAACAATCCGCTCTCATTGCTGAGCAACATGTTTTGGGAAATATCCGTTACAAGCAGTTTAGGGAAATAGATACTGAAATGTTTTGCAAAACTGCAGTTTCCCGCGCCCAGTTCAAGCACAGTTG
>JARLHB010000474.1 GCA_031292465.1 Ignavibacteriaceae bacterium | reverse complement strand
CACCGGCTATGGAATTATCGCCCAGATACAACTCGCCTTTGGATACAATACCTGCGCCAAAGCCTGTACCAAGCGTTAATCCTAAAAGATTATTATATCTCTTGGTGTTACCGGCTTTTTCAAGCAGGCTGTTTATTGCCGGTAAAAATCCGGCAATGGCTTCGCCGTAAGCATACAAGTCACCGTCATTATTTATAAATACAGGCAGTCCGAACCTTTTATGAAGCATCGGTCCCAACGCAATACCGCCTCTGAATGCCGGCAAGTTAGGCAGATCGCCAATGATGCCGTTCGGGTAATCAGCAGGGCCGGGAAAAGCAAAACTTATTGCAACAGGTTCCCGTGGTAAAACACTTCTTACCCTGATAAATCCCTCTATTAAATTAGCCATACACAAATCAAGGTTATGAGCATTTGAGTCTAACCTGATTTCATCAACAATTTGTTTGCATCCCTGAATTGCTGAGAACACAAAATTAGTCCCTCCTGCGTCCAAAGTCATAACAATTCGTTCATCACTATTATAATTCATTTTTATTTCCTCTTCCGGTTAAGCCTTTACAGGCGCTTTTTTAGATGATATATATGCCGCGAATAATATATACAACAGGCAGAATAACGGTACAATAAAGCTGTTAAGTATGCTTGACAGATCTGCAACTTTACCGCTGATAAGCGGGATTATTGCACCACCGCATATAGCAGTAACCATTAATCCCGACAATTCATTAGAACGTTCAGGCATGTGGTCTATCGTTATAGAGAAAACAAGCGGGAAAATGTTAGCATATCCAAGCCCTATAAGTATTACTCCAACAAATGTTAGTGCTTCATTATAAGAAAACATTAATAATATGCCTGCCATTGCTAATATTACTGTATAAATAAGAAACTTCTTTGCAGGAACCTTACTTAAAATTAGAGAACCGGTAAATCTTCCAACAAGAATAGGCAGGAAGAAAATTGCCCAGCTAACCCATAGTCCAAATCCAGCTATGCCGAAGTTTACTTTTAATAAAATTGGAACTGTTGAACTTGCAGATACTTCCGCACCAACGTAAAGGAACAATGCCAGAACCATCATGAATACATAACCATTGCTTAAAAGGGATAAGCATGATTTCATTGTAGCAGGTTTAGAATCCTGACTTTTATACTCCGGAATTTTCATCGGAGCGACCAAAAACAAAGTAAATACTACTATTATTGCATATACAGGGAATAGTATGCTCCATGTTCCGCCAAATGCCATAGCTACAAAAGGAGGCAGCAAAAATCCTAAAGACGAACCAATTGCCTTTATGGACTGTGCAAATGAAAGATTTTTAGAGTAAGTTCCTTCAGGTGAAACATCCCTCATTACCGGATTGCCCACAACCTGTAAAATTGTTGCACCGGCGCATAATAAAAGGATTGATATGAGCAGAACATAAAAACTGAAATATTCACCCGGATTAAATATTACCATTTTCCCGTACATACCGTTTATCATCGGTAAAACCAAACCGACTAATGCAACCAAGAGACCGAGTACCAAAACAGTTTTCTTCCCTTTTTTATCCTGATAAATACCCATAGGTACGGACAAAATACCAAACATAATAAAACCAACAAAAGGAATTAACTGTGCCATTGTGTAGGAAATTTGAAATGTATCTTTAGCAAGCCCAACTAAAGGACCGACTACATCGCCGAATCCCATTGCTAAAAACACTAAGAATATAGGAAACGTCTTTAGTTTCATTTTTTCTCCATGGATAAATAGATTAATTGACCTTATCTAAAATACTTAAGCAGTATGAATAATACTTAACATTTCAGCTAAAAAAATATTTTTTTTATTGTAACCGGTAAGAGATCATTAAAAATATTCATTATATTTTTGCACGGCATAATATGACAGAAACAATTTAAGGCCGGTTTCCGTTTTTCATTCAATGTAGCTGGCAACCCTGCATGGATTTCCATAAGCGATACAGCCAGAAGGTACATCCTTTGTTACTACGCTTCCCGCACCGATGACACTATTGCTTCCAATATTTACACCGGGACATATAACGGTTCCGCCGCCAACCCATACGTTGTTGCCGATATTTACCGGTTTGGTAAAAGTTGTATATGCAGTTGAGCCGTCAGGCTTTGTTATAATTCTTTCTTTTACTGCTACCGGGTGAGTTGCCGTATAAATCTGCACTGCAGGGCCAATAAGCGCATTCTCCCCTATTTTTATATAATTATCATCTATAAATACACAATTATAACTGATAAAAGTACCTTTGCCAATAAATATGTTTTTACCGTAATCGCAAAAGAAAGCCTTTTCAATCCATACCCCTTCCCCTATGCCGCCGAATAAGTCGGTTAATATTTCAAATTTTCGTTTACCATCAGTAGATGGAGTATTATCAAATTCAGCAAGCAGTTTTTTTGAAACATGGTACATATTTAATAATTCTTCATCTCTGGAATCATAAATAATTCCTGCAAGCATTTTTTCCCGTTCAGTCATTTTCTGCTTTCAATATATTGTTCAGATATTTACACAGAAAAATAGCAGGTTTTTCAATTCACTACAATGCTTAGTTATTTAATATGCCGAGTGCGCTTAACAGTGAAAACTGCTTATATAAATAATTAGTTTTTCCGGTAATATCATTGTTTACTGCCTGAATATAGTCCCTGTATGCCTGCTGCTGCTCAATATAGGTAGCAGAACCAATGAGGAATGATTCTTTTTTAATTATCCACGTTTCTTTTGCTGCTTTTAACGCCGCATCTGTTGCTTCCAGTTGGGATTTTGCAGCCTGCAAATCTACAACTGCGTTCTTAACATCTCCTTTTATTTGTCTTTCCAAAGCTCTCAAAGTCTCATTTGCGTTTTTAATCTGTACCTGTGCAGATTGTATTGAATAATCGGTGCTCCAATGAGAAAATATCGGAAAGTCCAGCGATAATCCAACGCCGTAACTTTTCCTGCTGAAAAGATCCGACGGTTGAGTTGAACTTGTAGAAAAGCTGTAATTACCGCTCAGGCTTGGCATAAGTCCACTTTGAGATATTGTAAGCTGGTATTCCGAACTTGATACGGCTTCCTTCTGGCTTTGGTAATCGCTCCTGTTATTCATTGCAACAAGGCACAGGCTGTCCATATTATTTTCATAATTAATTGAAGCAGGTATGTAAGTTGAATCCAACTCAAAAGTATAATCGTTAAATACATCCTGAGACAGGAAATTTAATAAAGCAACTTTTGCTTTTTCATAATTGCTTTTTGCCTGTATAAATGAAAGTTGGGAATTTGCTGTCTGGTATTCCTGTGAGTAGTAATCCGCCTGTTTTACCATTTTTAGATCTACCATTTCTTTTTCTTTATTCAGAAGGTCCTGATTGTACTTCAGGTCTTCTTCCTGAAATTTTAATATTTTCTCATCATTAACGATAGTAATGAAATAATTAACCGTCTGAAGAACTACATCCTGTCTTAATTTTTCAAGGCTGTATTTTGCAGACTGAAGATTACTTTTGCTTTGATTAATAGTTGCAACATTAGAAAGCCCGTCAAAAAGAGTAACGTTGCCGCCAAGTGATAAATTATAATTTCTTGTATCGGTTTCAGATGCCGCCACATTCGTTACATTGCCCAGATAATCTACCTGTGCAGTACCTTTGCTGTCGCTAATCTTCTGCCAGTTCCAGCCGCCGCTAAAATTTAAGTTAGGCAGCAAATTTCCATAAGCGTTTTTAACAGCCGCATTTGAGGTTTGCAGATTATTCTTACTTTGAATTAATGAGGAGTTGCCGGCAAGCGCTATGGATATAGCACTGCTTAATGTTAATTTTTCCTGCGCATAAATATTAATTGCAAGGATTAAAATAAATGTACTTGTAAAGATAGTTTTAAGAAATTTCATCAGGTTGTTCCATAATTGTTTTTATATTTTAATAAGAACCTGTAAAACGATTTAAGATGTTCAGGGATATTTTTAATTTATAAAATATTTCCGTTCTTACTCCAGTCCTGTTTATAGCAGCCCCCCTCCCTGATGAATCCGAAAGACTCCTTCGAAGGAGGGGATTTAGGGCCGGGATGTATTATTAACTTAAATCTTATTCATACAACAGGTTATAAGACTGTTTTGATATTATTCATATCTTAATGCGTCAATAGGATTTAACGCCGCAGCTTTTCGCGCCGGATAAAATCCGAAGAATACTCCTATTGCACCCGCAAAACCGAAAGCAATCATTATTATTACAGGCCTTATATACGCAATTTGATCCGTGTAGTTATTAATTATATATGTAATTAATAAAGAAAGCGCTACGCCTATTATCCCTCCGGATAAACTAAGTACAATTGCTTCTGTTAAAAACTGTACCAGTATGTCGGAAGCTCTTGCGCCTATTGAAAGCCTGATACCAATTTCCCTTGTCCTTTCTGTTACGGAAACAAGCATGATATTCATAATTCCAATTCCGCCAACTATAAGCGAAACTCCCGCAACTGCGCCTAATAAATAAGTCAACACTTTTGAAGTTTCGGTTGCTGTTTCTGCAAGGTCAGACTGATCTCTTATTGTAAAGTCATCATCTTCACCCTGAACAAGTTTATGAGATTCTCTCATAATACTTCTTATTTCAGACTGGGCGGCTGCAATTTTTTCATTCGAGAGGGCGCTTGCCTGAATTGAACTTATGAACCTGCCGCCGGAAAGACGGTCAAGAACTGTTCTTGAAGGAGCCAAAATAATATCATCATTGCTTGTCCCAACACCTGTCTGCCCTTTTGATTTTAATACACCAATAACCTTAAACGGTACACTTTTAATCCTTATTTGTTTCCCGACGGGATCAGTATTTGGGAATAAATTTTCAACTACATCCGAACAAAGTACGCAACCCTTTGCCCTTGCT
>JARLHB010000473.1 GCA_031292465.1 Ignavibacteriaceae bacterium | reverse complement strand
TAAAACAAAATAAAATAATCTAACTGGTACCGAGAGTTCTCCCGAAGGGACTCCTACAGAGGAATCTCTCCCTTTCCGCTCATTATATTATGAAATAATATTTTTATATAGCAGGGAAGGGCATCCACGGCACAGATAATAAAGGATTCTTTCTTAAATTAAACAAGATTAAAGAACAATGCTTTGTTATCTTCTTCTATAAACTTTCCAAAAAGTACTTATACCGTTAGATATTGCTGAAAAGCCTTTAACAAAATCCAATACCGGACCTTCTAACCCACTCCTTAGTTTTTCTTCAAAGTTCAAAACAGTATCCACCACATCGCTAACTTTAGTAATTATATTATTTGTTACTAAAAGCTGATCATCAACGAAATCAGAAAGTTGATTTAATTTTTCACTTAAATTCATTGCAGAAGCAAAGAGCGGTTTCATCTCAAAGGTTAATTCTTTAATTTCAATCTCAATTTCTTTAACTGTTTTGGAAATTCTGCTTAGAAAAACGACCAGTGCAATACACAACACCGACGCTGATATAAGCAGTATAACATAAAATACAGCGATAAAATTCATATTTGCTTTCTATTATTATTAAGCGTTCTTGGAACTTTTGTAAGCATCCACTCCGGCTTTAACAGCATCTTTAAGTCTGCCGCTTTCTTTTTCAATATTCTCTTTACCCGTGTTAAGCGTATTGGCAGCTTTTGATTTAGCTTCGTCAAGTATATTCCCGGCATCCTTAAGAAGTCCTCCCGATTTAATTTTAACATCACTTATCAATTCTTCGGATTTATTCCTGCCATCAGTAAATATATTTTTTACCTTATCAGTGGTTTCTGAAATATATTTTTCCGCTTCGCCGATATATTCGTCTGCTTTTCCTTTTATATCACTCCTTAATTCTTTACCTTTTTTAGGAGCATATAATAACGCTAATACTGCACCAATAGCTCCACCGGTAAGAAAACCTATCAAAATACCTTTACCTGATTTATTCTCTGACATATCTAACTCCTTTATTTACTTATATAATTTAAATTATATTACTTATTATTTTATTATGAGTACAATGTAAGCATTTAGTAGTAAAAAGCAATCAATCATAGGAATGTAAAAAGGACTACATCTTTTAGATGACTAACAGTGACTTTAAAAACTGAAATTATCTTATATAAATCTATTATAAATAAGTTCATCAGAGTAAAGGACAAGAAATAAGTATCTATGCCGTGAAAGAATATATTAGTATTGCAGGGGAAGGCTTCCACGGCACAGATAATCTATTTTAGTAGGTGAATTGATAAGTGTAAGTATAACCTATAAACAGGCCTATTACCGAACCGGTTACACCGCCTAATAATATACCTTGTATGGTTGATTTCGAGCGATCAAAATTACCATTTTTATCTCTAGCGGAAACAGCACCCAAAGCGCCTGCTATTCCGCCGGTTATTACTCCTATTGCAACTCCGCATGATATTGGAAGCCAATTATTTTTATAGCTAACCTGTTTTACTTTATCAAGTTTCAAGTAAGTTGTATTAACATTTCCATCACTGGGAAACAGTATAAGAGAATCATTTGATATATTTGCACCTCCAGGTGCAATAAAAGAACTATCGTTAGTTAAAGTTATCTTAATACTTTTTGCATAGCAGGATTTATCAAAATTATTGTATAAATCTGCTTTGGAATAGTCTTTACTTATTTTATAAGTCGGAGAACAACCAAATGTAAATAATAGCATGATAAATACCGATAAACATGTAATTTCCCTGAACATAATATTACTCATAGTATTTAATAATTCTTTTTAACTATTTCTGGCCTTGAATTTATTTCCGAATGTTCTGACCATAAATAGATTCAGGTGCGGACTTTTGGTGCATCATTACAAATTCTGTCATAGAATAACAATGTTCCCAGTCCGCTTGGCATCGCAGAGAAAGTCCTTATCGGCGTTTTCACATGATAAAGTTCTTAGCACTACGAATTTATCCACCCGAATATCCTTAATATTGGAATAGAAGAAATCTCTACTTATGCACGTTTCAAATAGAATGCTCTTTTTTATAAGATTTTTCTACCCAATATCCTTCGCGATTATAATGCGTATGCAAAGCTATTTCGTAATTCCTGGTTAACAGAGAGTCATCAGTATATTTAGGGGAATGTTTGATGGCTTCACAAGAAAGACCGACAAAGACTTTTGACTCACCCCAGCTAACGCGCTCAATCCATCGCGGTGAAAGCAAAACCTTGTTTCCCGGCCACCAGTTTTTTGTATCAATAACCAGATAACGAATTGCCCATGTTTCGTCATCTATTATAAAATCATCTACATGGCCAATCTCACAATCTGAGGCCTGGATGTTATACCCACTCACTTCAAGAGTACTGCGTAAATGTGGATCCCATGCCTTATTGTCCTTATTGTGTCCTTTCCAATCCTCCGGGTTGCGCAAAATATCGGGATAGAGTCCCCACATATATGGGCCGCCCCAATACATTGGCCATCCATAATATCCGTAGTAGAGCTGTTCAAATTGCTGAGAAACAGGTTTGTCACTATCTAACGATGGGCTATCCTCAATCTGCTTTTTGTTCAAATTGATTGAGATGCATTGTCCTTCTTTTATCACGTCTGCTAATGCATACGGTGATATTAATACCTGCTTACCGGTAAGCCAGTTACCTGTATCGGCAACCAGATACCTGATTGTCCAGTATTGATCATCGAAGTAAAATCCTTTAACTTTTCCTATTTCACCGTCGAGGCTATCCAGTTTGTAACCTTTCAATTCTTTCACTTTATTTAACATAATATTAATCCTTCCGTTTTTTTTGAATTTTATTTGTGCCCATTGTTGTTTTACAACAAATAGCATATCTAAAAAATATTAATCAATTAATTCCCATCTTGTAAAGCAACCTGCCTGGCCTTTCCATACAAATATTTTTTATTTGGTCATAAAAAGATTTTGACCCGAAGTATTGCTTTGCAACAATGGGTATTACCTCCCACATAATATTTTTTCTTATTGCATAAAAATATCTTTTTAAAGCTAAGTCGTCCTTCTTTAAGCATTCTTCGATTAAGCCATTCGGGTTTTCCTCAAATGAAGATGCTTTGTAAAATTCAATTGAATTTTCCGAGTCGTTTTTACTAGCAGCAGAACATCCGCCTAACCTTAGGACTTCTGATTCCAACTTTACTATATATTTTTCCTTTTCACAGGTATAATCAACAAGCAGGGATTTCAATTCGTTATCATCTGATCTGCGCGAAGCTACTTCAAATAATAAATATTCATCTTTGTTTGTTTTTATTAAATCTTGCAAAACTGCTATTGTGTATTTTTTATCATCCTTCATTATATCACCTGGTTATTATTTTATTGATTACCTATTCTTTATTTTTGCACTCAATGGGGTAACCTTTTGAAATTATACATTAGAGTGATTCTTCTTTATTAATCTTGTCCTTTTATTACATGTCATTAACAATTAAGTACAATCATTAAATATTCATAGTCTGTTACTTCTTTTTTATGATATAATTATCCACTGCCTTATCTAAAGTATATACTTAAAATCAGTTTTAAGGTATGTATGAATGCAAAGTGAATCAATCGTACAAAAGGATGGAAAAGGGACTAAGTCTTATGGACGAATGGAAGCTTAAAAAATTATGATGTGCTATTACAAAGAAATGGCCAAAATATAAACCTGTACTACTGTAGTTCTTTTTTCAATTCTTTTATAGTAATTGGTTTCCCGATAATCTTTTTATCTTTATCAACAAGGAAAATGGTTGGAGTTGCATATATATAATAATCTTTTGCAGTCTTGCAGTCCCAGCCTTTATCGGAGTTTACATTAATCCAGTTCATGTTATTATTCTTTATAAAATTTATCCAGTCATTTCTATTACTATCCAGTGATACTGCTAATACCTGCAGATTATTGTTTCTATTATTACTGATATATTCTACTAATTGGGGAATCAGTTCTTTACAATGAGGGCACCAGCTTGCATAAAATAATATCAGTATTTTATCGGAATTAATTTTGTTCATGTCTATTTGATTCCCTGTAGTATCCTGCATAATTAT
>JARLHB010000472.1 GCA_031292465.1 Ignavibacteriaceae bacterium | reverse complement strand
TTTATGCCGATTTATTAATTAAATTAGGCATATAACAGATGAAGAAACTTTTTCCTATATTATTTTTTCTTTTAATTGCCGGAGTGCTCTCTGCGTATAATATGCCTCAGGAAAAAGAAGTAGTTGAAAAAAAAGATGCGCATTCATATAAAGAATCTTATCATTCGGCGCTTGATGAAATAGGGCAGGGAATATCATCCGGAAATATTTCGTCAATATATAATTTATTCAGTTCACAGATTTATTTAAATCTATCCAATGGTGTAAGCGGCTATTATAGTTCCAACCAGGCCTATTATGTTATACAGGAATTTTTAAAAACTCATCAGGTTATATCACTTAATATTAATGATATACAGGAAGATGAAGAGAATGTGTATGCTACAGGCGCTTATAGTTCTTTAGTAAAGGGAAAAAGAGAGTCTTCGCAGATATATATTTCCCTTAAGCGCAGTAATAGAAAATGGAAAATAACTCAGATTACAATTAATTAATGCATAAAAACATTTTTAACTGGTTAAAAGGCGATAGGAAATATTTTACTATCGTCTTTTTTATTATAGCGCTTATTTTACTTTCCGGCATATTTTCACCTGTTTATATCCGGCATCAGGAAGCCAATTGGCGTGAAAATCTCTCATCTAAAATAAATGCTATACAAAATTCTGTCACTTCCTTATTAGATTCTAAAGAAAACAAACTGCTTGATGATGTTCAAAGCTTAAAGGATAGGTTAAGAAGCGCTCTGGTTACTTCAAGCAGTTCATACGGGGCTTTAATAAGTACTGTTAACAATGATGACTTTGATAAATATTCGATTGAAGTATTAGCTCCAAACGGTAAATTAATTGCATGGAACGCTTCCATATCAATTCCGCAGAATGATATTTTCCCGCTGGCATTCCCGGCGGGGCAGGTGCATTTTTATAATGGCGATTTGGCAGCTTATTTAACCATTACCGATACAGTCTTTTTTGAAAACGATTTATTCTATTTTGTTGTAAGCGTCCCGGTTGAAAAATATTATTCAATTCAGAATCAGTATTACAGGGAAAACAATTTTTCCAAAGAATTATCAGAAAAGTACCGCACTCAATTTAACATAGTCTATTCTCCTTTTGCACAGGAATCGCAGGACGGCAGGAAATATTCTTTTGCTCTTATGAACAAGCAGCAAAATAAAATAGGGGAAGCAATTTTCTTTAAGCCTTCTTTGGATGTTTCGGTTGATTATGATTATCAGCTAATTAATGAAATACAGGCTTTGCTGATTGTGCTGGCTGTCTTTTTTGCAACACTGGGTTTTAAGAATGAGTTTAAAAAAATTAAGTTCAAAAGCGTCAGGTTACTGATACTGTTCTTGTATTGTGCTGCTTCCAGAATGCTTTTGTACTTTTTGAATTTTCCGGCAGATATTATACAAGGGCCCCTTGCGGATCCTGCGTATTTTTCTTCCACTTTAGGCAACGGTATTCTGAAGTCCCCTATTGAATTTCTTGTTACTGCCTTGTTTGCACTTCCCATAAGCGTGCAGGCGTTAAGATACTTAATGGATTATATAAACAGCCGGGCAAAAGATGAATTAAAAAAGGTATGGCTTTCAGCCGGGTTATTTATACCAATTACATTTGTTTTTCTGCTTACAATAAGAGGTTTAAGCGCTTCTGTAAAAAGCATTATTTTCGATTCTACTTTAAGATATTTTAAAGAGGCAAATTTATTTCCCAACCTGCCTTCGGTGGTAATGAACCTTAACCTCCTGATGCTTGGTACGGTAATGATGATCTTTTTAATCTCTTATATAATATTATTAGTATCATTATTCCCGTTTAACGAAAAGAAAAAAATAAAATGGGTATTCGGAATCCTGTTTATTAGCTATCAGATATTCGGGTATATATTTATAAAGGTGCAGGATGAGCCGCTTATAACTCCTTTGCTTATTTTTATTATTATTATCTTAACCTTTATCCTTGCACATCAAATTTATTTCGGCAAAATTAAAAGCGCCTTTAGCTATATATATATAACATTAATTGCATCATTTATTTCTATAACGCTTTTAAATTATTTTAACCTTGAGCTGGAAAAAAATTCCTTAAGAACTACAGCTTTGGAAATTAACAGGCCGAATGACAATTTAATAAAGTTCCTCTTAAGGGAAACTCTTCGCAAAACATCTGAAAATGAAGAACTTATTTCCGATTATTATGACGGTAATTCCAATTTTACAGCCGATGCTTTCAAGCTTTGGGCAAACAGTTCACTGCAAAAGGAAACTTTTAATTCTTCCCTTAATATCTGGGATAAAGATCAAAACCATCTGGGCGGGTTTAATTCAGGGATTGATGCGGGCGCCAAACTGCCCGAACAATTTATTAATTATTCGGATGAACTGCCGCATATTATCGAAATTAATTCGCCTGATGATTCGTTAAAGAAAATATTTATGGGTATTATTCCGGTTTGGGACCGCGGTGCAAAAATTGGTTATGTTACTGCCTCCATCGGGTTTGATTTGCAGAACCTCAGTTCTACAAGCCTGCCCGACTTTTTAGCATCAAAGTCGGATATTATTAATTCAGTACTTGATGCACGAAGGCTTAAAATATTTGAATTTGCCGATTCAAAATTAACTCACGTATATGGCGATATTTATCCTTCAAGAGACCAGATAAAGCCGATATTGGAAGCAAAGTTATCACAGGACAACGATGCCTGGCTTACACTTTCCATAAATAATGAGAATTTTTATACTTATATATTAAAAACTATCAATGATAATACTCCGGTTATTACTGCCGTATCAATAAGAGAAAAGCGTATTCAATGGGATTTGTTTAATTTCTTTAAGATTTTCCTTATACATAGTATCTTCATAATAATTCTGCTGTTAGTATTCTTCATAATCAGGATTAAGAGCGCAAAGTACACTTTTAGAACCCAGTTATTATTGGCTTTCCTTTTTATTTCTATTATCCCGGTTATTATACTTGCTGTGTACAACAGGCAGGTTATTAAGCAGCGTACGGACACAGCTGTTACAAATGAGTTGAGGGAGAGGCTTAATTATGTGGAAAATATTATAAATGAAAAACTTGCTGAATCTCCTTCTGGCGATTTAATGCAGGCATTTGGAAATGCCGGGAAGGACCTGGGAATTTCTTATTCGGTGTATGAAGGTTCTGTACAGATATTTAATTCAAGAGAGCAGTATTATAAGGCAGGATTATTCACAGATAAGCTGAATCCGGAAGTTTATTATCAGCTTAATTATCTTAGTTACAGGGAATATTTTACAAAAGAGAATCTAGACGATTTTGAATATGATTCATTTTATAAGGCTATAAAGATCGGCGACAGGGAATTTATAATCGGCGTTAATGATGCATTCAACAAAGTAAGGCTGACTTATTCAGTGATGGATATTGACGTTTTCCTTTTCGGTATTTATTCTTTTGCAACTTTAATTATGATTATAATAAGCACATATCTTGCAAACAGAATATCGCGGCCTATAAGAAGGCTTACCAAGGCTACAGCATCAATTGCACAGGGAGATTTAAGTGTTGAAGTTGACAGCAATGTTAAAGGCGAACTTAAAGACCTGCTTGCCGGGTTCAATTATATGACGAAAGAGCTGCAGCGCAATCAAATTGAACATGCGGAACTGGAAAGGGAAAATGCCTGGAAAGAAATGGCAAAGCAGGTAGCCCATGAAATCAAAAATCCATTAACGCCGATGAAACTTGCGGTGCAGCAATTAATAGTTTCATATAACGATAAAAGTAAAAATTTCGACTCTATCTTTGAAAAAGTTTCTCAAACAATACTGAATCAGATTGAAAACCTTAGCCAGATTGCTTCAGAGTTTTCGCGTTTTGCAAGAATGCCGAATTTTAAATTAACAGAAATCGATTTACTGCCGGTTATAAAGGATACTGTGAATTTATTTGTTGATGAAAAGATAAAGCTTGAAATTCTGACTTCTCTTAATTCCGCATTAGTGGAAGGGGATGAAAGCCAGTTTAGAAGGCTGTTGATTAACCTGATCAGAAATTCTATTCAGGCGGGGGCAAATAAAATAACAATATCGCTTGCATCAGATGAAGAATATTTTAATTTAAATGTAAGTGATAACGGGAAAGGAATTCCCGGTAATATTAAAGATAAAATATTCGAGTCGAATTTTACCACTAAAGAAAAAGGGATGGGATTGGGCCTTAAACTTGCAAAAAGATTCATCGAGGGAATAAACGGAAGTATAAGCCTTGACGAAAACAATGGCTCCGGCGCGTCTTTTAAGATATCAATTCATAAACTGAAGAAAAATATTTAATAACTGATGGCTTCACTAACTACATACCAGGAAAAAGCGCTCGACTACAAGAAGCATATATCCTTAACCGCAAATGCAGGTTCGGGAAAAACATTTGTTTTGTCTAAAAGATATTTGCGTATAGCGCTTGAAGAAGGTATCCCCCTTAGGAATATAGCCGCTATTACATTTACTGATAAGGCTGCGGGTGAACTTTATAAGAAAATCGCGTCTCAGATTGAAGAGAGTTTACAGGCAAGCCAAAATGAGGAAGAAAAAAGAAAATTAGAATACGTCCGCAGGCAGTTGGTATCTGCTAACATATCTACTATACATTCTTTCTGTATAGATATATTAAAAGAACATCCGGTTGAAGCCGGCCTGGATGCTAATTTTACTCCTATTGATGAACAGACTTCGGATGAGCTTATTGAACTATCTGTAGAAGAGATGATTAAATCATCAATTAAAAATCCGGATGAGACAAATAATTTAAAATATCTAATCAGGATATTCGCATCCAAAGGCCTTTTTGCCGGGGAAATAATTTCGCTTATTAAGAACCGTAAAAATGTTCTGAGTTTTTCAGAGAGCATTTATTCTAAACCGGGAAGCAAAATAGCAGAGTTCTTCCATAATTCATTTATTGAATATGCCGATAAGATTATTATATCCCGGTTGGGAGAATTTGTTAGTTCTATTAAAGAAATTAATAATACAGTGCTGGATAATAAAGCCGACCACAAAATAGGCGCTGATATAAGAGATATAATTAGCAGGCTGGCAAAGCTTAATAAGACGGAAGATAAGATTAAGTGCTTGTTTGAAATTAAAAATTTAATTTTAGTTAAAGAGGGTAGGATTAAGTTAAGGGATTACCTTCCGGCTAAATTAAGGGGCGGACTTGCGGATTCAATTGCCTTTACGGAAGAATATTTTGATGAGTTGAAGTACTTTGAAATAGAGGATACATCCGGTGAAATTGAAACGGAACTGGCAAAGTTTGGTAAAACGCTTATTTATTTCTTTAACATTGCCCTGAATAATTATAGTAAGAAAAAAACTGAAAACGGCTACCTGGATTATGAGGATATACTCCTTTATACACAAAAAATTCTTGAACTTGAAAATGTAAGGGAAGATGTATCCGGTAAATTTAATTACATTATGATTGATGAGTACCAGGATACGAATGAAATTCAGTATAAAATATTTCTGCCGATACTTGACCAGTTAAAAAAAGGGAACCTGTTTGTAGTGGGGGATGAAAAACAAAGCATCTATATGTTCAGGGATGCTGAACTTGAAGTATTTGACCGTACAAAAAAGAATATAGAAGCAATGTCCGGTAAAGAAGCTTTGCTAACCCTGCCTGACAGCTTCAGGATGGCGCCTGCGATATGCCTGTTTACAAATATCTTGTTTCAGAATTTGTTCAGATACCCGAATATTTTATATAATGAAGTCGGCCCTTCTGACCTTGTATGTGCGAGGAAGGATGAAGTGGCCGGTGGAATAGAGTTCCTGTTATGTAGTGAAGAAACTGCTGATATTGAATCTGAAAATAACGGCGGGCCGGAAGCCGAGATGATTGCCAAAAGGATTCTGCATTTGGTGAAAAACAGCCCGGATAAAATTACATGGCATGATATAGCCATCCTATGCAGGAAAAGGAAGTCATTTGCCGAGCTTGAAAAAGCATTTACAAAATATAATATACCGTTTCTTATTATAGGCGGTAAGGGCTTTTTCCAA
>JARLHB010000471.1 GCA_031292465.1 Ignavibacteriaceae bacterium | reverse complement strand
CTAATTTTCTATTGTTTGTTAATGCTTCCCATCCTCCGTCATTTAGCACAAATTTATACTCGAAATTTTTTCCGTTTAAACTATCCGGGAAATTAATTGTGATAGTATAAATAGAATCAGAATTAAGATCTGAAGTTGTGAATGTAGTACCACTCCAATCTGAAGCATCACCGACATCTACCTGGAAATTTCCTCTTACGTAAACAAAGTCTTTTGACGGATCAAAATTGCCTTCCCTCATTTGGATTGACATATTGACCGAGAATGTAATTGGAATATTGGCATAAGCCGCGCTTCCAAGCATGCAGAATAAAACAAGTAAAAAGAATTTTTTCATAGATACCTCGTTTTTAGTTAGTTGAATTTTATTAATTAATTAACCGTTTTAGAAAATAACCGTTAATGCGAACCTTGATATTTGACTAAAGACCCCGAATTTCATATAACTGTAATCAAACCTTGTTGTAAAACCTCCTAAATCATATTGAACTCCTATACCGGCGGTTAAGTTCTGTTCCGCATCCTCTTTGAAAAGCGAATTATACCCAACTCTCAGCGAGAGTATTTTATTCCACATTAATTCAGTTCCAAGATTTAAGTAAGTAGTTTGATTATTTGGATAAACTGCATCCGTTGCAATTGTCCAATTCCAATTTTCAGAAGTAAGCGGGTCCATTGCCAACCCGACTGTGAACATTAATGGTAATGGCCATGAATCCGTTTTAAGGGCAGACGCAATTGTTTCATTATTCCCTGTATGGGATTGGTCCACATCCACAGCCACTAAAAGATTCTCTCCGTCCATTTTCATTTCAGTACCAAAATTGGCAATGTTCATTCCTATTCTCAGGCCATCATACTGTGTTTTAAATAACAGGCCTAAATCAAGCGCGTAACTGCTTGCGCTTTCCATCCATATTTTTTGCTGTATGTATTTAAATGTTCCCCCAATCGAAAATCTGTCTGTTAGGTTGCGCGCATAGGTCAATCCGACTGAAATATCCTGTGCATCCCATTGTTCCCCGGTTCCCATTGGTTCAAGTGCAGTTGTTATATCTTCCGTACCATAATCAAGCTGGTTAACACTTACTGCAACTGCGTTGTCGTCATCAATTTTATAAACAAAGCCAAGCCAGTTTAAATTTGTCCCTACAAGCCATTTTGCATGTGTTACGCTAAATTCATTGCCACTTAACCGGGATAGGCCTGCGGGATTCCAGTAGGCAGCAGTAACATCATTTGCAACAGCCACAAATGCACCGCCCATACCCACAGCCCTGGAACCTTCCGGAATAGTTAGAAAGTTAGCAGCGGTGGTTCCAACTTTGGATTGGGCCGATATAATGCTTGTAAGAACTAAGACTATCGAGAATATTTTTAAAATCATTTTCATATATTTTTTCCTCAGCAGAATTCCCTACTTAATTATTGCCAGTTTACCGAATTTTTTGTCTTTTATTCCGGGCGCTTCTACTACATAGAAATAGACTCCAAATGCTACATCAAGCCCTTCCTTAGACCTCAAATCCCACGTTGTTGAACCGGATTGGTAATTACCGTTCTGGTATATTATCCTGATCAATTCTCCGGCAGAATTATAAATTGATATTTTACTGTTCGGCGGAAGGTTTATGAAATCAATTACACGCTCACCCCTTCCGCGTTCTGTTGACGGCAGTGCCTTTTCAAACATATTGGATACTACATACGGATTAGGCACAGCTCTTACCTTATTCATTGAAGTATTTGCTGCTGCTAAATCAACTTGTGTGCTTTTCGATCTGTAGACAAATTTATCCCTGCTGGTAAAAGGTTTCTGGAATTTCAATACCAGCGTATCACCTTCTGCCGGGGCGTGAACACCTGTTCCCTGAAATGTTATTCCCCATGACAACTGCGTACCGTCCGAATTTGATAAATAAACAACATCAAAGTTTGATAATGTATCCTGCAGTGAACCTGTTTTATCTATATATGCATATTTAATTTTTACCGGGTTATCTTTATCTGTTACATCATATACAGAAAACGTAGTAGACTTTGATTTTAACTTTGTACTGCTGCCGAATATTGAATTTAAAGTTGATGATGAATCAACAAAGGAATTATGAAAAACAAACATATAATCATACGGGCATCTAACACCTGTTAAACTTCCATACTTATATTGAGATATAGTATAGCTCAGGTTACTAAGATTTTTGTTTCTCCAGCCGCTGTCAGTCGTATCTAATTTAAGGCTGTCTAAATTTTGATATACTGAATTAATAGAGAGGTTAACTCCATTAAAAATATCTCCGTTGGAAGAAAGGAAGTTTGTATCCTTTGCAAGTAGAGTATCATTGCTGGTTGAATCAATTACATTATATGCATAACCTACCGGTACTCCCTGTACCAGAGAATCTATAAATGTTATATAATAGGTTGTATTTTTAACTTTAGTAGGATCAACAACATTAACACTTGGAGTTGAAGTTGAAGCGCCTTTGACTCTTGTTAAAAGAGTTCCGCTTTCCGGAGCCACATAACCGGCAACGGGAGCATTTGGAACCACCATTACAGTATTTATATCAAGTGTAACTTTTCCTGATGCATCTAATGAAATTAGTTTTGTATTTTCAGACGGGTAGATTGATTTTACCTGATCACCTGTATTATAAGCGCAGACTGCATAATAATATGTTTTACCGTTTATTACGTCATTATCTACATAAGTATTTTGAATGCCCGAATCTGAGCCAAGATAAAAAGGTTTACCGCTGCTAAGTTCATACAATTGGGAATCCTGGTAAAAGAAACCTTTTATTGCATCTGCAACATCATACTGTACATAAGGTTTATAATCAACCAATTCTCCGTAACCGTTGGAAATTGTTTTTATATCGGAGAAATCCGGATCATTGCTTTTATATATTTTATAACCCTCAAAGTCATGTTTCTTTAAAGCTTTGTCGTATGTTTTTTCAGCCACCTTGTCCCAATATAATGTAACCTTATTAGCCCCGGGTACGGCAGTTAAAGTCGGTTTATCAGGCGGTTTGGGGAAATTATAATTTGCATCATAAATTATCTGCGCAATTTTTTTATTTCTGAAGACACCGTTAAAATCCTGTCCGAAAACAAGCGCTAAAGAAAACCTTTCGGTTTCACCTGGCAATAAAGGAAAATAACCTGTCCCGAAAATAAAATCGCCATCTTCCCCTCTTATCGTGCGGTTATTAACTATTGCATCAGGTACTTCAAATTTGCCCGGCTGCAGCCTCTTCCACATATCATTCTGATCGCTTAATGCAATATCGCTTGAAGGTACAAAATAATAGAAGCTTGTCATACCAATCTGGTCTGATTCATGCACGTCAGTCTTATCTATATTTGCCTCGCCGGGTTCACCTGAATCTACAAGTCCGTATATATTTGTCTTCCCGTCAGCGCCTGCAATAACGCCGGGTTTTTGCCATCCAGATGTAGCCTTGCCGTCATTTTCACCAAAATCATGCGTCTCTGCAACTCCGTCAATTCCAAAATCGTCAGAACCCATATCCCATGTATTATCATTATCAATTCCATCATCTCTTGCTTCGTCAATCATCGGATCTTTTAATCCAAGCTGATTAACAAAATCTTTATGCTGTACAGGGTTTAATGAATCTATAAGGACTACATTTTTAGAAGTCTCTTTAAATAACCTGTAATCCAATTCATAGTTTTCATCTATAATTCCGTTCAGATTATTATCTATTCCATCGTAAGCGTTTGGATTTACAGTGCTGCTGCCTGCGGGTAAATTT
>JARLHB010000470.1 GCA_031292465.1 Ignavibacteriaceae bacterium | reverse complement strand
TCTCCTTGTTAAGTTCTGTAATTAGCGTTTATTTTTACATAATCTTCAGACAGGTCGCACATCCACCATGTAGCTTCCTTCTTACCGTTAGCAAGATCAACCGTAATTGTAATTTCAGATTTAGCAAGTATTTTGGCCGCCTTTACTTCGTTAATTACAAGTTTGTAATCAGGCAGCAGGACGGGCAGCTTATCAAAACTAATGGAAATTTTTGCAGGGTTAACATTTGCGCCGCTTTGCCCGGTAGCGCTTAAAATTCTGCCCCAGTTAGCATCTTCGCCGTAAAATGCAGTTTTTACAAGAGGGGAGTTTGCAATCGATTTTGCAACGACATCAGCTTCTTTTTCAGTTTTGGCGCTCTTTACATTTATTGTAATAAGCTTTGTTGCGCCTTCACCGTCCGATGCAATTGCTTTTGCCATTGAAATGCAGATCGAACCGAGAGCTTCTTTAAATGAATTATAATCAGCCGACTTTTTATTAATTGCAATACCTGAAAGGCCGTTGGCAAGCAATAGAACCATATCGTTTGTGCTTGTATCGCCGTCAACCGATATTTTATTAAAGCTGTTTTTAACTGAGTCCAAAAGCAATTCGTGAAGAACCGGCTTTGTAATCTTTGCATCTGTAGAGATAAACGCCAGCATTGTTGCCATGTTCGGCATAATCATTCCGCTGCCCTTGCAGATGGAGCCGATTGTAACCGTACCTGAAGACAACTTAACTTTTACCGCATAAGATTTAATTTTGGTATCGGTCGTCATTATGGCAGTGGCAGCATCAATCCCGCCTTTTGCAGAAAGAAGCGGAACAATTTTATCAATGCCGTTTTTAATTTTATCAAGCGGCAGTTTTTGTCCTATAACGCCTGTTGAAGCTATTAAAACTTCATTCTGCGTTATATTCAAACTGTCGGCGCATTTTTTCTGCATAGCGAGCGCATCAAGGTCGCCTTGTTTGCCTGTGCAGGCGTTTGCATTACCGGAATTTACCACTACTGCTTTTACAAATTTGCTTTTAGCAACAGTAGCTTTTGAAAGAAGCAAGGGAGCAGCTTTAACTTTGTTAAGAGTATAGGTTCCGGCCACTATGCATGGCTCTGAAGAATAAATCAATGCCAGGTCGGATTTTTTGCTTTTATCTTTTACACCGCAGTGAATACCCGCGGCCTTAAAGCCTTTAGTTGAAGTAACGGAGCCGTTTTTAATATACTGATACATTTTTGGCTCCTTGTGCTTTAATACCTAATACTTCATCCCAGCCGTAAAGTTTGTTCATATTCTGAATTGCCTGGCCGGAAGCGCCCTTTATTAAATTATCTATAGTTGAAGTAATTATCATAACCTTATCGTTAATGGAAATATTTATATCGCAGTAGTTTGTATTTACAACCCACGTCATGTGAGGAGGTACTTCCCGCAGCCTTACAAACGGCGAATTTTCATAAAATGTTTTGTAATATTCTTTAACTGTTTTTTCATCCACATTATTTCTAAGATGCACAGAAGTAGTGGCATAAATGCCGACTGCTGCCGGTAGCAAATGTGTTGTAAATGAAAACGGGGAATTGAACCCGAATTTTTTCAAAGTCTGTAATATTTCCGGCTGATGCCTGTGGCTGTTTACTTTATAAGCGGAAACATCGCCGTCCATCTCTGCCATAAGCAGATCCTGCTTGGGAGTTTTACCTGCGCCGCTTGTACCGGAATAAGCAATTGTGCTTGAGGAGATTATTTCATCACCGAATCCTGCCGTAAACGGAAGTAGTCCGAGTAAAGTTGCCGTAGGATAGCAGCCCGGATTTGCAACCAGATTTGTATTGGAGTATTGTGTACCGTAATAGTCTGCAAGTCCATAGATTTTCTGATTAAGCAATTCTGATGATGAATGATTTATGCCGTACCATTTTTCATATTCATCTTTGTCGTCAAGCCTGTAGTCTCCGCCAAGGTCAATTACCTTTTTGCCGTTTTTAATAATTGCAGGAACATATTTCAACGCTTCGCCGTGGGGCAGGGCAACAAAGTATAAATCATGTGAAAATGACAAATTTTCAATACTTTCAACCTTAGTATCTGTTACCTGGCCTGTTAATTCAGGAAATATATCCGATATTAACGTTCCGGCGGTTTTATTGCCGTAAACCTTATATTCGCTAACAAACGGATGGGAAGTGCAGAATTGCAGTAATTTTTTGCCCGCATAGCCGCTTCCGCCAAGAATACCAACTGAAATCATTATAAAAAACTCCTTAAAAATTTATATTTATACAAAAAAACATGTGATTTATTTAACCGTAGAGGAATATTTTTACCCCATACGGGGACGTGGCATGCGGCGGATGCTTACCTGATAGTGAAAAACATGGCTGTTTTTCTGTTCATTTGTATGTAATACATATGATTTCATGACGTAAATATAAAGCTAAATTAAATATATGTCAATAAAATAATGTATAAGAATACAAAATAGTAACCAATAATAATAAATTATTAGGAAATACCGTATAAATATACGGGATATTAAAAATTTATGTGATGATGCCTTGCCGGAAAATACGTGTAAATTGAGGTCGTAATTTATTAAGGAAGTACCGTAAATAAATATAAATAAGTTAAGAAATTCAAGGGAATTGGCTTAAAAAATAATGATTGGCGGGTGTATGAAAATGCAGTAAAAAAACCTTGAAGGTTTTCTTCAACCTTCAAGGTATGAAGTAAAAATTATTACGTTCAAAAGTAAATTTACGACGATAAATATTGTTACTTCATAAGTATCATTTTTATTGACTTAGAATAATTGCCAGCCTGAATCTTGCAAATGTATATTCCGCTTGTAAGGCTGGTGCCGTTAAAAGAAATTGTGTATTTGCCTTTGTTTTTAAAACCATTAACAAGAGTGCTTATTTCTTTTCCTAATATATCATATACCTTTACGGTTACATTTCCGTTAACAGGCACCTGGTACTCTATAACCGTACACGGATTAAAAGGATTCGGGTAGTTTTGATTTATTGCAAAGTTTTGGGCTTCCATATCATTTTTATTAACGCCTGATACGTCTGTCTTTGTATATGTTTGACTATAACTGTAACTAAATGCATAAAACATATAATTATTTAATTCTATAAGTCCATTGTCCTTTGTAATAGTTAGCGTCCTGTTATATGACATATCCATACAATCACCGCTGGTAGTTCTGATTTTCAACGTGTCATTATTAACAAAGAAGGTATCCTGTGAGGGGAAATTGTAATA
>JARLHB010000045.1 GCA_031292465.1 Ignavibacteriaceae bacterium | reverse complement strand
TATTAAAAATCTTTTCATAATTCATTAAATTTCAATTTTTAATATATCTATGCCCGGATTGAATATCAATTTATAAACTAATCATCAGATATCTATGGTGCCGAAAATATCCAATTGATTCAAATCATTAAATTCTCAAATAAACGACAATATATTTGAGAAAGGATTTTATAAAAAATCGGGACTAAGATGGCTAAAAAATACTGGCTTGTTAAATCAGAACCGGAAGTCTTTTCCATTGAAGATTTAAAGAAAAGCAAAAACCAAACCGCGTACTGGGATGGAGTACGAAATTACCAGGCAAGGAATTATTTAAGAGATGAAATAAAGAAGGGTGATGGCGTTTTCTTTTATTACAGCAATTCTGATCCAATGGGTATATTTGGTATTTGCGAAGTGGTAAAAGAAGGTTATCCCGACCACACCCAATTTGACCCGGACAGCAATCATTACTTCCCATCTGCCAGCCCTGACAAACCTATTTGGTTTATGGTTGATATAAAGTTAGTTAAAATATTTAAAAAACCGGTTACTCTTACGGATATCAAGAATAATCCTAAACTCAGGGATATGAAATTAATTCAGAAAGGGAACCGCCTTTCCGTTATGCCCGTTACAAACGGAGAATGGGGAGAAATTATTCGAATGGAAAATAATTTTTAATAGTTTATAAATTATTAACTCATGTTACGCAGTATTGTATTTCAATAGCCCCGCCATTTATGGCGGGGGGTAGTTGGAGAAAGACAATCTCGGCTTTAGCCGCATAAAAAGCACTATTTGGGCTAAAGCCCAATGTTTGTTTTGTAATCTTAGCTTAACAGTTCTTCAGGTTCATCATCATCATCAGTCCTGTCAAGCAATGACTTAGGCAATGATTTTGTAGTTTTAGCGCCAAGTTTTTTAATTCTTTCCGTTCTAGAAACCAAATTCCCGCTGCCTTCGTGCAATTTTTTCATGGCATCGCCATAACTTGATTTGGCAAGGTCAATTTTATTGCCCACGTTTATAAGATCATCAACAAAGCCTACAAACTTATCATATAATGCCCCGCTTTGCCTCGCAATCTCAAGAGCATTTTTATTCTGATTTTCCTGCCGCCAGATGCTTGCTATCGTTCTTAATGTTGCAAGCAGCGTGGAAGGGCTTACAATAACAATATTCTTTTCAAATGCTTCATTAAAAATACCAGGATCATACTGAACTGCAAGGCTGAATGCTGGCTCAATAGGCATAAACATTAATACAAAATCAAGGCTCTGTATCTGATAAAGATTCTGATAACTCTTTGCGCTCAATTCTTTAATATGATTCCGTATAGATAGTATATGCTCCCTGAGCGCTGATGTTTTTTCTGCTTCATCATCAACAGAACAGTATTTTTCATAAGCTACGAATGATACTTTTGAGTCTATTACTATAGTTTTATTATCAGGCAGGTTTACCAAAACATCCGGCTGAAATCTTTTACCGCTTTCAGTTGTCATGCTTGCCTGAACTATATATTCCCTTCCTTTTTCCAATCCTGATTTTTCAAGTATGCTTTCAAGGATAAATTCACCCCAGTTGCCCTGTGTCTTTGTCTGTCCTTTTAACGCATTAGTAAGATTATTTGCATCTTTGGACATCTGCTGGTTTAAGTCATGCAGCGTTTTTATCTGCTGAATTAAACCGGCTCTTTCTTTAGAATCGTTAACATATACATCATCAACCTTCTTCTCAAAGTCTTTTATCTTTTCATTCAGCGGTTTTAATATTTGGTCAAGATTCTCCTTGTTCTGCTTTGTGAACGTGCTGCTCTTTTCTTCCATTATACGGTTGGCAAGGTTTTCAAATTCCTTTGTAAACTTTTCCTGAAGTTTTTCAACTTCATCTTTCTGTTCTGCCAATCTGGTAAGTAGATTATTATAATCAGATTTCAGTGAGGACAATTCGGAATTTAACGATGTATTCTTTGCCCTCTCTGAAGTCAATTCTGCAGATACCTGTTTAATATTTTCCTCGTTAAGCCTGTTCCTTTCATCCACCCTGCTTTTATCTACAGCAAGGCTGTTTATCTGCCCTTTAAGCTGTTCAACTTCTTCAGGGGAGGCGCCCTTTAAACTTTGCAATTTTGCTTTTAATACAAGCCAGGTTGTTAAAACACCGATTAAAATTCCTATAACGAGGTATATTATTTCCATATTAAATATTTTGTATGGTTAGTCTGAAAAACTTTTTACTTAATTGAGAAACTAAAATTAAATTAGTTCAATTTTACAACATGCTCCACTGCTTTTAACAGCGTGTCGTTCTTAATTAATTCCGATATTTTTTTAACTTCATCATAAAGAAGCCTGTCGCCGTCTAATGGTTTTACAACTTTTCTTATTGCAGCATAAGCCGCAGAAGTTCCCTTGCCGGGTTTCTTGGGCCTCAGAAATTCTAACGCCTGTGCGGCAGTTAAGAACTCTATTGCCAGTACATTTTCTAAGTTGTGCATAATCCGATAACACTTCTGTGCGGCTATAGAGCCCATAGAATTATGATCTTCCTGATTTGCCGATGTAGGAATAGAATCAACGCTTGCCGGGTGAGACAATACTTTATTTTCCGAAACAAGGCTTGCAGCAGTGTATTGCACAATCATAAGCCCGGAATTAAGGCCGCCGTTATTTGTAAGGAACCTCGGAAGCCCGCTTAATGCACCGTTAACCATTCTCTCGACTCTTCTTTCAGAAACATTGCAAAGCTCAGAAAGGGCAATACACATAAAGTCCATTGCAAGAGCCATAGATTGCCCGTGAAAATTGCCGCCTTCTATATGTTCTTCCGTATCCGGAAAAATAATCGGGTTATCATTAACGGAATTTATTTCAATATTAACCCGCGAAACAACATAATCAATTGCATCTCTTGACGCCCCGTGAATCTGTGGTACGCATCTTATAGAATAAGCATCCTGCACACGGACATCATTAGTTAAATGAGACTTTCTTATCTGGCTGTCCTTAATAAGAGCAAGAATATTTTTTGCAGTGGTTATCTGGCCGGGGAATGGACGCAACTGATGAATTTTTGCATCATAAGCTTTATCTGTAGAACGCAGAGCTTCATGCGTAAGGGAAGCACTTGTGTCTGCAAGCTTAATTAATTTCTTTGCTCTGATTGCAATAAATGCGGCAAAAGATGTCATCATCTGCGTGCCGTTTATAAGCGCCAACCCTTCTTTCGCTTCAAGAATAACAGGTGTAAGGCCGAATTTTTTAAGTCCGATTTTGGCAGGAAGTATTTTTGTGCCTGCTGCGTTATCATCCATTACATCTTTAATCAATTGCACCCTGCCCCTGCCTATCATAGCAAGTACAAGATGGGAAAGCTGTACAAGGTCTCCGCTGGAGCCTACAGAACCCTGGGAAGGAACAACCGGGATAATATTATGCTTCATCATTTTAATAAGAAGCTGAAGAGTTTCCAGCCTTATACCGGAATACCCGCGCGCCAGCGCATTAAGGCGCAGAAGCATCATTATTTTCACAATAAAAGGAGGCAGGTATTCACCGCAGCCAACTGCGTGGCTCAATATTAAATTTTGCTGCAGCTTTTGAATATTTTCTTTTGAAATCCTTACATTAGAAAATTCTCCAAAACCCGTTGTAACCCCATAGATTGACTCATTGCTGTCAACCCATTTTTCCACTAAGGCTCTGGATTTTTTTACCCGTTTAATTGATTCCTTCGAAATAATTATATCGGGATTTTTGTGAAGAAAAAATTCAATTTGTTCTAATGTTAAAGATTTGCCGTCAATTAATAATTTATCAGCCATAAATAATTTTTTTTATTTTTTCGGAATTTTCTCTGCGCGCCCTGTATGTTATGAACATTGATTTATTATCATATTTTACAGACAGCACCTGAGCTAGCGAATGAATTGATGCTGCTTTTTTAGATTCATTTAGACTCAAAGTGACCTTCTCCTCAACAAATGACTCTTCAACTTCCTCAATTATTTTTTCTCTTAGCTCTGTAATGTTTATACCTCTTTGTGCAGATATAATTACATTCTTATCGTATTTATTTCTTATGTATTGGATTTTAGTTTTATCAGCGACCAAATCAATTTTATTAAACACCTTAATTATTGTTTTATCCTGGCAGCCCAATTCTTTCAATGTCTGTTCGACAACCGAAATATGATCTTCAAAATACGGGTGTGAAAAATCTATTACATGCAGTATAATGTCTGCATCGCGCACTTCATTTAAGGTGCTCTTAAAAGAAGCAACCAGATGATGCGGAAGTTTCCGTATAAAACCAACGGTGTCGCTTAATAAAAGTTTTTGACCATTGTCTAATTCAAATATTCTCGTTGTCGAATCCAGTGTGGCAAATAGCTTATCCTCTGCAAACACATCCGAACTTGTTAATAAATTAAATAATGTGGATTTACCGGCATTGGTATAACCGACTAAAGACACTCTGTTATTATCTTTTCTTCCCTGGCTTTGCGTTACTCTTGTTGATTCAATCTTTTCAAGTTTTTCTTTCAGAAGGCCTATTCTGTTTCTGATAATACGCCGGTCGGTCTCAATCTGCGTTTCACCGGGGCCTTTTGTACCAATGCCGCCGTATTGTTTTGAAAGGTGGGTCCATGCCCGTGTTAACCGTGTAAGCATATACTGATTTTGCGCAAGCTCAACCTGCGTTTTTGCTTCTTTTGTCTTTGCTCTTGAAGCAAATATATCCAATATGAGTCCGCTGCGGTCAATAATTTTCCTGTCCAAAAGCTTTTCAAGATTTCTTACCTGAACCGGGGAAAGGTCATCGTCAAAAATCAGAAGGTTTACGTCATTCATTTCCGCAAGGGTAACAAGCTCTTGCGCTTTACCTTTGCCTAAATAAAAAACCGGATCGGGAGTATTCCTGTCCTGGGTAACCTTCATAACCGTTACAGCGCCTGCCGTTGCAGCAAGTTCTTCAAGTTCGGTCAGGTGTTCTTCAACTATTTCTTTGGTTAGTTCTCTTGTATTAAGTGCGACTAATATTGCCCGCTCAATTGTCTTACGTGGTATTTCTATCATTCTCTATAAATTTTATTATTATCTTTTAATATTTAATCAAAAACTTTGTCAATGTCCAACACGCAACAGCCTTATGTTTGTAAGACATACACCATTGCTAACTATGCTTTAATTCCCACAATCTCTTTTTTAGTATTTCTTGCAACTGCCATTTCTACCAATGCCAGAATAATAGCAGCAAAAATGAAGTACCGCCATAGTTCCGAGCCAAAACGGGCCTGTGTAACAACCTTTACCGGGTCATCATTTTTACCAACACTTATGTATTTGCCCTTAAAATTTATTTTCTTCAGATAATCTTCAAAATCACTGTTAGTCATATATCTTATAACTGATTCATGCGGGTCAACGTTAACCGAAAATTCAGTTAAAATATTAGCGCCGGAAAATACTTTATAGTTTCCTGCTAAATCTGTCTTTTTATATTCATAGAAACTTACATCCGGCTGTTTCTGAAGATCGACATAATCAACTGTTTTATCCGGCCGTTCTATTTTTATCTGGGGAGAATTATTATTCCTTAAATCAATAAGAGCGCTGCCGCCTGCAAAATATTCGTTCTGCGACTGGTCCCTTATGGCCAGATAATAAACGGATTTATTAATTAACGGGGCAAATATGCTCTTCAAAGGGAAATTACTCCAGCTTAATACAGGAGCTGTATTTAATGCAATAATTTTCCCTTTCCCTATTTTATATTCGCTTACAAATGCAGAGCCATCCTGAAGTGATATAACACTCTCGCCTTTCCCCTGAGTATTTGTCTTGAAGTGATAATATATATCGGGTGATTCAATATTCTTCTTTTCCTTATTTGAATATAGGTCCTGGAAAATTGGATGATTAAAATCGACCTTATCAAATTTAATTATGCTGTTTGTTGAATTTATATTTCCAGCCGCAGATATTGGAGCCGGAATATTCAGTCCAATAGATAATTTCTGAAAGCCCTGTAAAGTTGATTTTGCACCGGGCATTAGAAGTATGCTGCCGCCGTTATTTACAAAAGAATTAAGCCTGCCTGCTCCTCCGGATATATTTTCCGATCCTGTTATTACTACAACACTGTATTTAGTTAAATCAACAGATGCAACCTGGCTAAGGCTCTTTTCAGTTACTGTTAATGCGGTTTCACCGCCTATTACTGTAAGCGCTAAATTTAACAAACGTGCATCAAACGGATCATCAGTAAAAATAATTACGGGTATTTCTTTCGGTAAAAATAAATTGGAGTAGCGCCTGTTATCCTGAAGTATATCATCATCTTCAACTTCTGCAAAAGCATCTACAAAGCCGTTTTGTTTAACAACGGCTTCCAATGACAGCGATTTGCTGTCCCCCGCATTTAACGAAATACTTTGCTGGGCGCTTCTTTCCCCGTTAATATAAAGCGATACTACCAGGTTATCCGCAGGCTGTAACGAATAATCCGTAACCGTCGCACTAAAACTTACAGGCTTGTCCTTTTCAAAGATCTGAGTATTAAGCTTAAAATTATCTATCCCGATATTAAACGCCTGTTTGCTTTGAAGATTAAACGAGTATAAACGGACTTTATCATTAAGCAGCTGGCTCAAATCCGAAAGCGTACCGTCATCAGATAGCCTGCCCGATTGAAAATCAGACAGGATATAGATTTCTTTATTAAAGTTTTTAGAAACCGAAATAACTTTTGCAGCTTTTACAATTGCAGCATTTAATAAACCACTTGCATCGGAAATTTTAACCGCATCAACCTGTTTTTGGAATGCAGCAAAATCACTAATTGATTTAACTTCGTCAGCACTTTGGTCTGATACTAAAATTAATGCTGCATCGTCCCCTTCCTGTAGCTGCCCGAGTAATTGTTTTATAACTGCTTTCGCTTCGTTAAGGTAAGAGCCCTTAACATCAACAACAGACATACTGGGCGTATTATCCAAAACAAATACCGCCGTGGTCTTGGCCGCAGACGTAGTACCGCCTATTGCAACGCCTTTTAATGTTGGCCTTGCAAATGCCGTAACAAGAAAAAGAATAATTAATACACGCAATGCAAGCAGAAGCCACTGTTTTAGCTTTATTTTGCGGATTTTATTTTTCTGTAGTTCCTTTAAAAAAGAAAGCGTACTGAATTCAATCCGTTTTAGCTTTCTTAAATTAAAAAGGTGAATAAGTACGGGTATAGATGCCGCTAATAAACCGAATAATACTGCAGGATTTAGAAAAATCATTTGTGTTTTTACATAATAAAAAATAAAAAGCGATACTGTCTAAAAATACTCAGTATCGCTTTTATAAAAAAGGTCTAATAAAATGATTTATGTTTAACTTTTTATCGGATTTGAGATAATTTAGTTACTTTTTAATATTGATACTCATTTTTTCATTATCGTTAATGCGTATTTTCATTCTTTAATGCTTCTTCATCAAAGATAAGAGTAAATGTAGTACCGGCGCCTTTTTTACTTATAACTCTTATTTCCGTTTTATTTATTTCCGCATATTTTTTTGTTAATGCAAGCCCCAGGCCGTTTCCCTCATACTTGCGTGAATAACCGGTATATTCCTGTGTAAAAGGTTTAAACAAATTAGGAAAATATTCTTCCGAAATGCCGATTCCGGTGTCCTTCACATCAATACACGTTTTACTCTCTTCATTTTTATACAGCTTAATTTTCACTTCCCCTTTCTCTGTATACTTTACAGCATTGTTTATCAGGTTTTGCAGCATATGCAGCACGGAATATTCATCACAGAAAATGTGAGTGGAGTTTATATCCAGCTCATAATTTATATCAAGTTTTTTATATGCTGCAACACTTGTAAATTCATTACTCAAACCTTTTATCATTGTCCTAATATCTATATTTCTAAAGACTGCATCATACTTACCGGTCTGAATAGATGACATATTTAATATTAACTCAACTGTGCGGATTAACCTTTTGCCCGCGCTGCCAATGCTGTTAAGCATCTCGCTTATATCATCAGTTAGTTTTTCCTGCAGTTCCATACCCAGCAAATCGACAAAACTCATAATTGAATTCAATGGCGTCCGGATTTCATGCGAAATCTGTGCGAGAAATTCGGTCTTTAATTTATCTGATTCCTC
>JARLHB010000469.1 GCA_031292465.1 Ignavibacteriaceae bacterium | reverse complement strand
TCAGGTCTTTCAGTGCAACTGTTTTGCCTTCCGAATCCATAAATGAAACGTCAAGCGGGACCTTTTTGCCAAGTTTTTCTACAAGTCCTATCTTCTCACTAAAGTCAGCAGGAAAAACATTACTTAATCCCGTTAAAAGGATTATTAAAACAACCGCCCCAATTTTAGTTTTCATTTCAGTTCTCTTGTATTTTTATTTTCCTACTTCGTGTCTTAGTGCCTTAGTGGCAAAATATTTTTCGCCACAAAGACACAAAGGCACTAAGTTTCATAATAATTTGCTCATATAATTATAAAATGTATCCCAATCAGAACCTGAAAGGCTGTGCACATTACTATTGAATCCTGCATCGCCTAATTCATTAACAACTAAATCAACAAATACCTGTTCATTCTTTTTCCATTCTTCTGTAGATGTTAATGCAGTTAATGCTTTTACTTTGTTATTAGTTACTTTATTAAATATTTCTGCGCCGTTATTATTGGAGTCATTTGTAATCTGCTTAAGTGCGCTTATAACTTTATCATACTTTGTTTGTCCGTCCTGAATAACCAATGCCATAGCGTCTTTAATTGGAATCTGCCCCGGATTCTGCGCACCTTCAGTAAGTTTGTATTTTTGTGAAAGGTCCGTAAGTTCGTCCTTGGTATCAACCGGAGGATTGACCACAAATGTTTTTCGTATATACTGCGAAAGCGCTATTTTTTCTTCCGGACTAAAAGTATCGAATGCAACCATGCCGCTGCCGGGTACACCCTCTGATAAAGTTTTAAATATACCGGATATTTTTGAGCCGTTAATCCATCCTGAAGCGCTGGTAAAATTTCTCGGTTTCGGATTTAACGCAGCACCTGCCACTCCATCACCTTTGCCTTCCACTCCATGGCATGATACACATGTAGTACTGAATAAAGCTTTTCCCTTTGAAACCAGTGCATCACTCGGCTGGCTTAGAGCCATTACATCAGTTTTGGGAACAACATTCGGTTGAATTAAGGGCAAATCTTTATCCTGTGACGCAGTATCAAGAAAAATTAATGGTACAGTATTGCGCCCGATGTTACTTACATTATTTAAATAAATGTAACCTATAAGCACACCGACTATTAGTATATAAGGATATAGAAGTCCAAGTATTTTTACCGGATGCTGTTTCAGGTCATCTAATTTATCTTTGATCATATTTTTATTAATATCCATATACCGGTTATATCCTCTGCATTAGAGATGAAAATCAAAACTTCGTTGTAATTTAGGATCGCCCAAAGGCATAAGGTTATGCTTTTTTACTTTAGCATTGAACAACAAAATAACTAAACCAACTGCGGCAGCGGGAAAAGCTAAATCCATCCAGCTAAAAGAATACGTAAAACCATTGTTCACCATATCAGGCATAACAAGCCAGTATGAATCGATATACTGTGCCGCTATTATCCAAACAGAAACAAATATTAATATCTTAGGATTGGTTTTAGACCTTCTCGGTAATAAAATTAAAAACGGTACAATAAAATGAACGAAGACAAGGAAAAACGAAAAATATTTCCATCCGCCCGTCCACCTGTGCATAAAATAAATTATCTCTTCGGGAAGATTGCCGTACCATTGGAGCATATACTGAGAAAAAGCAATGTATGCCCAGAAGACAGTAAATGCAAATAATAAAGTTCCCAGGCTGTAGTAATGATCGCGTTTAACTTTTGGAGACAGGTACCCGCTTTCAGTCAGCAATACTGCTGCAAGAGTAAGGACTGCAAGCGCTAACCATGTGGAGTCTGCGAACAGGTAAACGCCGAAAATTGTTGAAAACCATTTGGGCGTCATGCTCATCATCCAGTCAAATGATACTATGGATATTGAAAAAGCAAAAACAGGAATAAATGCCATAGAAAGTTTAATGTTTCTTGTTGTCAGGTTCTGATCAGCGGATTCATCCTGCTTACGGGAATTTTTTGTTAATAATAGGTAGAACAGCCACCAGATTAAAAATATTGCTACGTTCCTTGTAATAAAGAACGGAACATTAAGGTAAACCATTCTTCCCTGAAGCACCTTATCCTGCGCAACTACTTCCGGATTCATCCAGGTAAATAAGTTATGCATACTGAAGAACAATGGAATCGCAAGCAGCAATAAATATGGTACTGCCGATGCAAAGAATTCGCTTATTCTTCTGAACGGCACACTCCAGACAGCCCCGGCGGCATATTCCAAAGTAACAAGAAATAATGAACCGATACCAAGACAAACCAACGATATAAATGTTGTAAGATAGCTAAATGATGCCCGTGCAGGGTCGGTTATATACGCCAAAACGCTCAATATACCGCCGGCTATCAACAGGATAAGGCCTGTCTTCCCCAAATTCTTAGGCAATTCTTTTTTTATATAACCGGATTCAATTTTGGACATTACCGGACTCCTTTTTAATCTCACTTATTGCAGTAAAGTCTGAAGGTTTAGGGTTCTGAGCTCTTTGTAAAACTCTTATATAATTAACTATTGCCCACCTCTCTTCACGGGTAGTCTGGTACGCATAAGAAGGCATTACATTTTGTCCATTAGTTATAATATTGTAAATCTTTCCGTCGCTGAAACCAATTACTCTTGCAGAATGCAATGTAGGCCCCGGCGGGAACTGGCTGCGCAGCCTGCTGCTGCCGTCAGCATAATTACCGTGGCAGGGACTGCAGAACGTTATAAACTTCCTCTGGCCCAGTTCCAAAACACTTTTGGTAGGTAAAAGCGGGTTACCATAAAACTGGTTTGTGTCTGCAACGCCGTTAAATTCATAAGGCATAAAACCCCTTGCCACGGTACCTTCAACCGGCTTTCTCATTTCGTGCTTATCGCTAAAGAAAGAGCTTTCAGCCTGCGCAGAGCCTTTCTTCTGGTTCATCATAAAATCAAACGGAGTGATGTACATAAGCTTATTTAACGTAATATATGTCGAGCCTGCACAGATTATTGCAACAATGGCAAGAAATATTACAAACTTCGGCTCAAAGACTTTATGCTTTACTTCTTCAGGGCGGTAAATTAACTCTATACTGTGCCCGCCGAGAGACTTCAGAAATTCTTTTACCTTGCCTTCTTCAAACAGAGCATCTTCTGCTTCTATAACCGCACCGTATTTATCAGATGATACATTCTTCATATATTCTGTATCCATAAGCGGATGAGAATTATTAGGCAGGTTAAATGCAACTGCAATCATTCCGAACACAGTAGATAAAACCCCGAGCAATACGGTAAACTCAAACGTTATAGGCACAAATGCGGGCAGAGGGAAATAAGGCTTGCCGCCGACAACAAGTGGATAATTTATTGCAAGCGTCCACCACATAAAAGACATAATAAATGCAGCAGCAGAAAAGCCGATGAATAAAGTTATATATCCAAGCTTTGAAGATTTTGCCTTTACTGCATCATCCATTCCGTGTATTGGATACGGTGTGTTAATATCAAAATTATTATAACCCGCTTCTTTAATTTTTTTTGCAGCATTAACAATACTGTCGGGTGAATCGAAAAGTGCGGCAACACCGAATAATTTTTTATCAGTCATTGTGGTCGCCTCCGTGATGAGTTGGCTGAGCGCCCTTTACTACTGCTTTAATTTCAGCCAGCGATACAACCGGCAATGTTTTTGAGAACAGGAGAATAAGTGTAAAGAATAAACCGAAACTGCCGAATAAGATTCCAAAGTCAACTATGGTTGGCGTGAAATGGTGCCAGCTTGAAGGAAGATAATCCCTGCTTAATGAACTTACAATAATTACAAAGCGTTCGAACCACATGCCCACATTTACAAGTATAACAATTACTAATGCGATTGGAATGGATCGCCTTATCTTTTTGAACCAGAAAAGCTGCG
>JARLHB010000468.1 GCA_031292465.1 Ignavibacteriaceae bacterium | reverse complement strand
TAACGGCGTTTAAATAAATATCCCCATCTAAATTTTCTATTGTACAGCCGGAATCTTCCAATTTAGTTAATATAGACTGGATTAACTTCGGCGATATGTTCTTCAAAGTAATATCGCCCCTTGTAATTGCGGCGGCAATTAAAAGCGTACCCGCTTCTATCCTGTCCGGAATGGTAGCAATTTCAGCAGGATGCAGCTCATCAATGCCTTCAATTTCCAATGTGGATGTATTTAAGCCGTTTATTTTTGCACCCATTTTAACAAGGAATTCGGCAAGATTAGTAATTTCCGGTTCCATAGCCGCATTATTTATTATCGTAGTTCCCTTTGCAAGGACGGCAGCCATTAAAATATTAGCTGTAGCGCCGACAGAAGAAACATCAAAATTGATTTTTGCCCCGGTAAGCTTTTTAGTTTTAGCAATTATATATCCTTCGGCAAGATCAATTTCAGCGCCCATTTTTTTCAGGCCTTCAATATGAAGATTTATAGGCCTTGGGCCCCAGGCGCATCCTCCAGGCAGAGAAACCTTTGCACTGCCGTATTTTGTTAATAACGGGCCGAGCACGTACACTGAAGCGCGCATCTTTTTAACATATTCATATGGCGCTTCCTGGCTTACTATATTAGCAGTATTAATCGTAAGCACATGATTTTTAAATGAAGTTTCCACACCGATAAAATTAATTAATTTTATCATTGTATATACATCGTTCAATTCAGGCGTATTATACAGGATTGAAGTTCCTGATGTTAAAATACAGGCAGGCATTAAAGCAAGAGAAGCGTTTTTTGCCCCGCTTACCTCAACCTGACCGGACAGTTTCTTTCCGCCGTTTATTACAAATTTATCCATTTATCCTCTGGTATCTTTTGAAGTTATACAAATTTTAAAGTTGTAGAGACGGGGCATCCGTCGAGGCATGGCGACCTCGCCGTGACTGATGCCCCGTCTTTACAAATACAAATTCAGTAAGTTATAAAAGCAGTAACTTTTAATTGAAATAAAATTAAAGATTAAGACAAGTAAAATCAATTTGGCTGAATCAGTTGCTGATAATAGTTCCGTTTCCGGCAGAAATGTAGATCTTCTTAGATGGAGTTTCAGTAATTGAAGTTAATGCAGAAAAACTGCCTGAATTACTCAACTCCCAGCTTTTCCCGGAATTATTTGAAATAAATATTTCTCCTTTATTGCCGAGGATAAAACCTGTGCCATAATGTGAGAAGAAAACAGTACGCAGGCCGGAGAAAGAGTCGGAATTTATTTTACTCCATTCTTCCCCGCCGTTGTCACTCCTTAAAATTTCACCTGAACCGCCGACTATAATTCCCATGTTATCATTGCCAAAGCAAATATCCCTTAAATATGTATCAGTTAATTTCTTTTCTTCCGTCCAGGTTTTACCCTGATCGGAAGTCTTAAGTATTGTACCATTCCAGCCTGAAATCACGCCGTTATTATAATCAGCAAATGAGATGCTATACAACAATTGTCCCGATGATGAAGGAACAGGTATCCAGCTTGTGCCGCCGTCATTGGTTTTTAAAATTGTACCATGCGCGCCGACAATAAATCCGGTATAATTATTCTTCAGAAAGATAATTTTAAATAAAGAAATTGCCGTATCGTAGGTAAACTTCTGCCACGATTTTCCGCCGTCATTAGTAGAAAGTATTATCCCCCTTTCACCAACAATAAATCCTTTATCTGAAGAAACAAATTTCACATCATATAAATTAGTTCCGGCAGTATCGCCAATATTTACCCATGACTCCCCTGCGTCTGTAGTTTTAACAATTGTACCCTTATCACCGCAGGAATACCCCGTAGAATTATCAACAAAAAATATCGAATTAAGGCTGTTCACTGTGGGTGAAGCGATAGTCCTCCACCGGAAACCGGCAGCGGCCCCTGGTCTTAATTCGGAGCCAAATCCCCTCCCTGCTTCCGATACCCTCCAAAACTGTGAAACAGTAGAATATACAAAATAGAATAGCCCTCCGAATAAGCAGACTACAACAAATGCTGTTAAATAAAACCGTATTTTCGATTTTAACGGTCTTTTATTTTCAGGCTTCTCCCGGCCTATTGTAACAGTTTTAGCCTTTGACTTTTCTTTTTTCTTGTTTTTTTTCTGCACAGGCGGTAACGTAATATCGTCATGCAGATTCTCTATATCAGCCAGGAATTCACTACAGGTTTTATATCTTCTTTCCAGTGTTTTTTGAAGCGCCCTGCCTATAATGTTATCAACTTCCGCCGGGATATCTGAAAAATGTGTAGAAAGTTTAATAGGATTTTTCTTTAAGTGCGCTTCCATAATTTCATATTCGCTCTCGTAATCAAAAGGAGCTTTGCCCAGAAGCATTTCATAAAAAGAAATACCGATTGAATATATATCACTCTGGCCTGTTGGTTCCTGTGCTCTTACCTGTTCCGGGCTCATATAAAGTATAGTACCTATTTTAACCCCGGTTTTCGTAATTGCTGTTGATTCATTAACGGACTTTGAAATTCCAAAATCCATTATCTTCACCACGCCTTCATTATTAATAATAATGTTTGAAGGTTTAATATCCCGGTGAACAAAGCCCTTGGAATGCGCGTAACCTATGCCCAAAAGTATTTGTTTCAATATAGAAAGCGCTTCTGCTAATTCCAGATGCCCTTTGCGCTTTATTAAATGCTCAAGAGTTTCACCCTCAACATATTCCATTACAATGCCTATAGTACCGTCATCTTCGGTAAATCCATAAACTGGAACAATGTTGGGATGGGTCAATTTAGCCTGGTTCTTTGCTTCCCTTTTAAACCGGGCTATGTAATTGGGATTGGTAAGAGATTTTTCGTTGAGAATTTTTAAAGCGACAAATCTTTCAAGCCTGAGATCGAAAGCTTTATAGACAATTCCCATTCCTCCTTCACCGAGGATTGCAGATATCTTATAATTGTCTATTATTTTCCCGACCATTTATTCAGTTTTCGTTATTATTACAAAAGTATAATTATCCGGAGCTCCCCGTTCTATTATAACCTGGGACAAACTATTGGAAATAGCATTTATGTCTTTTAGCCTTAAAAAATCCTGAAGTTCCGAATCAGGTATAACTCCCGTTACACCGTCCGTACAAATAAAAAATTTGTAATCATCTTTCTGATTTAATCTTTGTTTGCTCAAGTCTATTTCTATGGAAGGATTATCACCCAGGGCCCGCATAATAATATTCTTATTAGTGTGGTTTTCCGCTTCCCTTAAAGTTAAGTAACCCTCATCTACAAGTTTTTGAACAAGTGAGTGGTCCTTAGTCATTTGTTTAAGTTTATTATTTTTAAGGCCATAAATTCTTGAATCACCGATATGCCCCCAATAGGCGGTATCATTGTTCAGGAAAAGCACTTCAACAGTAGTTGCCATTCCGCTAAGTTCCGGTTTCTTAGAAGATTTTTCAAGCACAGTATTATTCGCACTATAAATAGCCTGCTTAATTCTTTCCAGGTAATCAACATTATTTAATTCAGAAAAGACTTCCTTAATAGTATTAACGGTAAGCTTTGAAGCTACTTCCCCGGCCTTATTGCCTCCGAGCCCGTCGCATACAATAACAAGCAACCCTTCTTCAAATTTAAATACCCCGTAATAGTCTTCATTATCTAATCTCTTTAAACCGATTTCAGATAATGAAGTATATCTATATCGCATTTAGCCTCTAAGTATTTACAACAAAATTAGAATAGTAAAAGCATAACACCGGTAAAAATAAAAACAATTTCATTAAATTCCTTAAATTTTAAGTATTTAAATATTTGCTCAGGTTTATTATATCTTCTAATTATTGATAAAAATACGCTTTTTAAAATACTCTTTGTGTTATTTGTGATAATTTAATTTATACATAAAAATATTCTGCGTACATAATAAACAAAAAATTATTTCAATATTTTTAATTTAATTATCCCTTATTGTTTCAGTCCAGACAAATCAGGTTCCCCAGTCTTATTTTTCCGCATAATATGTACTAAATTTATCCGTGAATAAAGGAAAATATATCCGGGATTCCGTAGTGTCAAAGGAACAAATTAATCTATTGCTATAGAATAAAGAAAATTTTACCTTTATCTGGTTAATTTTTTAGTTTCATATATATAATCTGAAAGTACCCGAACCAGGCTAATTAAGACACTGTTGAATTCCTACTTCGGGTTTTTTTACATGAAAAATTTGATTCTGAGTTTAACTATTTTTCTATTTCTTTAGCAAAATTTAATTACTGATATTAAAACAATAATGTGGGAATAATATGGTAAAATTAAATCACCTGGATTATTACAGGCTGCCATGGAATCTTTGCGATAATTCTATTTCATGGTTAGAACCTACTGCAAAATGTAACCTTAGCTGCGATGGTTGTTACAGACAGAATGAGAAGGACAGCCACAAGTCAATGGAGGTTATTAAACAAGAATTAGATGTTTTTACAAGCTTAAGAAAATGTGACGGCGTATCTATTACGGGGGGCGATCCTCTTACCCACCCGCAGGTTATTGATATCGTAAAAGAGGTTAAGAGAAGGGGCCTTAAACCAATCTTAAACACTAACGGACTTGCTTTAACCAAAGAACTTCTTATTGAATTAAAAAAAGCGGGTGTTTACGGCTTTACTTTCCATATAGACAGCAAACAAGGCAGGCCGGGATGGAAAGACAAAAATGAAGTTGACCTTAACGAACTCCGCTACCACTTTGCAAGTATGCTTGCAGAGGTAGGCAATCTTTCTTGCTCTTTTAATGCTACAATTTATGAAGATACAATTAAGTATATACCTGAATTGACTAAATGGGCAGAAAAGAATATCGATAAAGTACAGGTAATGGTATTTATTCTTTACCGTGCCGTAAATAATAATCTGGTAGATTTTTATTTAGGGCCGCAAAAAATAAATATGGGCGAACTTGTTTATAACGAAGAGCCCGTTGAAAGAACAGATATTAAAGCCGAAGAAGCCTGGGAACTTATAAAGAAAGAATATCCGGACTTTGACAGTTGCGCCTATTTAAATGGTTCCGAAAAGCCGGATTCATTTAAATGGTTATTAAGCGGCAGGCTTGGTGTTAAAGGTAAAATTTACGGTTATATGGGCCCGAAGGCTATGGAAATAATTCAGGCCGGGCATCATATGCTTTTTGACAGATACCTTGCTTATTCTGAGCCAAAATTAACACGTAAAGGAAGATCAATGCTGCTGCTTGGTATATTTGATAAAAAATTAAGGCAGGCTGCAAAGAATTTCTTAAAGAATCCGTTTAATATATTCCGCAAACTGCATTATCAGTCGCTTATGATAATACAGCCGGTAGATTTTCTTGAAGACGGACGACAGAATATGTGCGACGGCTGCCCTGATATTACTGTTTGGAACGGCAAACTTGTATGGTCATGCAGAATGGAAGAGCAATTAAAGTACGGACAGAACGTGCGCAGTTATCCTAAAGGATTTACAGGACAACATAACTAATATTTAGCTTGTATCCGGTAATTTTTAAGCCGTTTTAAGGTTAAAATCTTTAGGACGGCTTTATTAATTATATACCGGACCAGAATTTACAGGATTATAGTACTTGCAGGATAAGACAAATTTTCTGCCACTGTAAATAATTTTTAAATGGGAAAGATTGAACTAAGGATCTATGTATGTCAACTATTAAAAACCAAAGCCTTATTATTTCATATTTATCAATGAGAAGATTTATTGGCGTATTGGGAATCGCTTTGCCTATTATAATAGTATTCGGCGGGTTTATACAAAACGGCTTTGTTGTTTTAGATTCTCTAAGCAACTATTATTACACTAATATGCGGGATTTTTTTATCGGGTTATTATTCGGAATTTCCATATTTTTAATATCATATACCGGCTATGAAAAAGTTGATAATATTGTCGGGAACCTGAGCGGAATATTCGCAATGGGAATAGTGCTCTTCCCTGTTTCAATGTATTGCGGTAGAGAAGTAAAAGTAGGAATATTTCTTGTAGATGACACTATTTCAGGATATGTCCATCTGATTTTCAGCGCATTGTTTTTTCTTTCATTATCGTTCAATTCAATATTTCTCTTTACCAAACACGGCCCCGGGCGTATAAGCCGGGAAAAAAGGCATAGAAATATTATTTACCGTGCTTGCGGAATAATTATGGTAGTCTGTATGCTTTGTATTATTATTTACACATCTTTTTTAAAAAACACCGTAGTCTGGAAAATACACCCCGTATTAATTTTAGAATCCGTTGCATTATTTGCATTCGGTATATCATGGCTTGTAAAAGGTAATACGCTGTATAAAGATAAGACTATTGAATATAATTGACTGTTAGGGTAAGGTATACTCATTCCTGATAGTCAGGTGTAAAAGTTTTATAACAATTATAAGCCGAGAATAGAAAAATAATTATAGTGGGCTGGGAAACTGCCCGCCCACTCAATAAATATCAGACTGCCTTTAAGCCATTGACGCTGAAAATGCCATTTCACTGCTACAAAAGCCCCAGTCCTTTTGCAACTTCTCTACCGTATGCTTTATTCGCCCTTGTAAAATGTTCCACCATTTTTTCCTGAATATTTTTGGGTACATTTTTTAAAGAGCCGACAATATTTTCAATGAGGCGTTTCTGTTCATCTATAGGCAATAACCGGTATAAAGCCCC
>JARLHB010000467.1 GCA_031292465.1 Ignavibacteriaceae bacterium | reverse complement strand
GTGCCGAATGTAAATAATTTTCCGGGACATATTGCCTGCGATGCAGATTCCAAATCCGAAATAGTTGTTCCTGTAATAAAGGAAGGCAGTTTATTCGGGGTTCTTGATCTGGACAGTTCTTCTTATAATTCATTCAATGAAATTGATAAGAAATATCTGGAAGAAATTGTTGAATATTTGGTTTCGGTATTAAATATTGAAAAATTTAAAGATTGAAAGATTCAAAAATTTGAAAACAGGTTAATAAGTTTTATTTTCCTGAAACTTGAGAACTTGTAACTTTTTTAAAAAAGGTAACTAATGGCATTTGTTGTAACAGCGCGTAAATGGCGTCCACAAAAGTTTAGTGATGTTGTAGGACAGGAACATATTACAGCAACATTAAAAAATGCAATTAAGAATAACAGAATAGCTCACGCATATTTATTTACAGGCCCGCGCGGGGTAGGAAAAACTACGACAGCAAGAATTTTAGCAAAAGCGCTTAACTGCCAGAATCCTCAGGATGCCGAACCTTGTAACGAATGCGAGATGTGCAATTCGATTCAAAATACCCAGTCAATGGATATTATTGAAATTGACGGCGCTTCCAACCGTGGTATAGACGAAATCAGAACTTTGCGTGATTCGGTTAAATACGCACCGACTAAAGGCAAATACAAGATCTATATCATAGATGAAGTGCACATGCTTACCAAGGAATCATTTAATGCATTCCTGAAAACTCTGGAAGAGCCCCCTGCACATACTATCTTTATTTTTGCAACCACGGACATTCATAAAGTACCGCTTACAATTATTTCAAGATGCCAAAGGTTTGATTTCAGAAGAATACAGCTTGATACTATAAAAACCTTATTAAGTAAAATAGCTGAAGAAGAGAATATAAGAATTGACGATAAGACATTAACAATCATAGCAAAGAAAGCAGACGGCGCACTGCGTGATGCAGAAAGCTTTTTCGATCAGATTGTATCTTTTTGCGGGAATGATATTGAGTCAACTGCTGTTGCTAAAATGCTCAACCTTATTGATGATGAACTATTTTTTACCATTTCAGACGCTGTTCTGAATAAAAACTTTAAGGCAGTGTTTGAAGTTACAAAACAAATTTATGACAACGGATGGAACTTTATAGACTTTATGGACGGGTTGATTGAACACTTCCGTAATATTATGACGGTTGTTCTAAGTAAAAATGCTAACCAGGTTGAAGCGGCGGAAATATACAAATCACGCTATCTAAATTATATAGACCAATTCTCTGAGGGTGATATTCTGCGGTTGTTTAATTTCCTTAATAAGGCACAGCAGGAACTTAGATATTCACTTAATCAAAGGCTTAAAATTGAAATTTCATTGAGTCATTTAATCGGGCTTGAAAAGACAGCAACTATTTCCGATTTAATTTCAGACCTTAATTCTACAGGCAGCCCGTCAACTGTTACAATTAATGAACCGGTAAGGAATAATTACACTTCCCAATCCTCTTCTACAAGAGTGCATACAGCACCGGTTATTAATACTGAAAAGCCGAAGCAACCTGTGTCTTCTACAAGTACAGTCCATCAGAGACCTGCATCTTACAGCGGAGTTGAAGATCCCAATTTCAATTTTGATTCCGTAGTAAAAAAATGGGCGGGATTTGTAGAATCCATCAGCCAGGAAAAATCATATACTTTTGGACCGTTTATAAAGGACGTAAAGTTACTTGGCCTGGAAGGAAATAAAATAAGCATTTATACAAACTATGCGGAAAGCAAAAACGTAGTAAAATTTAACCAGGATTATATTCACCAAAAGACTCTGGAATTTTTTGGTAAAAGAATGACATTCCACCTAAGCGAAGAAGCCGGAAGCGCCGGAGTTGAGACCCCGGATATACCAACACAAAAGGACAAGTCTGAAGATCCCAAAGAATCTACAGGCGACCCATATATTGATGCTATTGTAAATGAGCTTGGCGGCGAAGAAATTTCTTAATTTGCTATTCAAAGTTTGCCCATTTTTAAGCTAAAAACGACGTTTTAATAGCTGTGAGCCATCTATAAAAACCTTTGATAATTAAAAAACTATTGATTATTTTTGTAATCTATGTCCAAAAGATTAATAGTTGCTATAGACGGCCCGGCAGGTTCCGGTAAAAGCACTTCTGCAAAGCTTGTCGCCCAAAAATTAGGATACTTATACATTGATACCGGCGCAATGTACAGAACCGTTACTTATTTAGCGATAAATAATAACGTCCTTAAAAATAAGCATGCAATTATAAATCTTGCAATGAATTCTAATATAGTTCTTAAATTTATTGATGGTGTTACTCATGTGTCTGTAGACGGGAATGACATTTCCGAACATATACGCCTGCCGGAAGTAAATTTAAATGTCAGTGATATAAGCACCATTGAAGAAGTAAGAAAAATTCTGGTAGATAAACAGCGAAAACTTGCCGAAGAAAACTGCGGAGTAGTTATGGAAGGCAGGGATATAGGCACTGTTGTTTTTCCGGATGCAAATGTTAAAATTTTTCTTATTGCTTCAATAGATGAACGCGCCCGCAGAAGAGCCAAAGAGTACGATGAAAAAGGCGTAACTATTACTCTTGAAGAAGTAAAAGCTAACTTACAGCAACGGGACAAAATAGATTCGACAAGAGATGTAAGCCCTTTGACAAAAGCTCCGGACGCTATTGAGGTTGATACCTCTAACGTTTCAATACAGCAGCAGGTTGATTTGATACTTGGACATGTAAAGCAGGCTGCTAAAAAAGAAGGAATTGAATTAGGTAATTTATAACAAATGTTTAATTTTTAACGTAGGCGCTGACCTGTCTGCTGACAGGCAGATTAATCAAATTCCTACATTAAAAATTAAATTACATCAAACATTAAAACAAAAATTTACTGGATTTTTTAAGCCGCCAATAATTAAATATGTAAAACTAAATCTACTGCATTATTACTTTCCGGCGGCATTAGGTAATGATGTAGAAAAATACAAATAATTTGTTAGGAGGATTAATGTCCGAAGAAATCAAAGATACAAAAAAAGCCCAGCCAGGTATCGATGAGTACACAAAAGCAAAAAAGCGTTTCAATAATGATGAATATTCAGAAGAAGAATTCTTAACATTAGCGAAGCTCTATTCAGAATCGTTTAAAGATGTAAAAGAAGGCGAACTGATAAAAGGCAAAATCGTTCGTGTTCAGGGCGATCATGTAATTCTTGATGTCGGTTTTAAATCTGAAGGCTCTATTCCTAAAAACGAGTTCTATGAGAACGAGGATATTAAAGTCGGTGCGGAAGTTGAAGTAGTTCTTGAAAGCGTAGAAGATCAGGAAGGAAACCTGGTATTAAGCAAACAAAGAGCAGACTTCCTTAGAATATGGGAAAAAGTTGTTAAAGCTCATGAAACCGGTGAAATTATTCAGGGTAGAATTCTTAAGAGAATTAAAGGCGGAATGGTTGTTGATTTAATGGGTATGGAAGCATTCTTACCAGGTTCACAAATTGATGTCCGTCCTATCCGTGACTTTGATGCGTTCGTAGGACAGATAATGGACTTTAAGGTAGTTAAAGTTAATATCCCTACCGAAAATGTTGTTGTATCACATAAAGTTCTTGTTGAAGAAGAAATTGCAGACCAAAGAGATGCTATTCTTAACAGCCTTGATAAAGGCCAGATTCTTGAAGGTACTGTTAAAGCTATTACCGATTTCGGCGTATTTGTTGACCTCGGCGGCGTAGACGGCTTAATTCATATTACAGATTTAAGCTGGGGCAGAATAAATCATCCTAACGAAGTTGTTAAACTTGATCAGACAATTAAAGTTGTAGTTACTGATTTTGACGAAGAAAAGAAGAGAATATCACTCAGCTTGAAGAAACTTCTTCCACATCCCTGGGAAAATATTGAGAATAAGTATAGAATCGGTGATAAAGTATCAGGACGTGTTGTTTCTCTTACAGACTACGGCGCTTTTATTGAAATCGAAAAAGGCATTGAAGGCCTAATTCACAATTCTGAAATGAGCTGGACCCAGCATATTAAACATCCTTCACAGGTTGTTTCTATGGGACAGGTAATTGAAGCAATTATCTTAAGCCTTGATAAAGATGACAAGAAAATCTCTCTCGGTATTAAACAGCTTGAACCAGATCCATGGGAATCTTTAATGCAGAAGTATCCTGTTGGTTCAAGGCACACCGGTATTGCGCGCAATCTTACCAACTTCGGTGTATTTGTTGAACTTGAGCCCGGCGTAGATGGTTTGGTACATATATCAGACCTGTCATGGACAAAGAAAATCCGCCACCCCGGAGAAGTTGTTAAAAAAGGCGAAAAACTGGAAGTTATTGTTCTTGGTGTTGATGTTGAACAAAGAAAAATATCTTTGGGACACAAACAGATTGAAGACAACCCATGGACACACTTTGAAAAACTTTACGCTGTTGGTACTGTTACAGAAGGTAAAGTAGTAAGAATAATTGAGAAGGGCTTAATTGCAGAACTGCCGGAACACGTTGATGGTTTCGTCCCTTCAACACAGCTTGCTACTTCAAAAATAAAGAATGTAGCCAACCACTTCCCTATTGATGAATTTATACCGTTACAGGTAATTGAATTCGACAGGGAAAATAAAAAGATTGTTCTGAGCGCTATTGCAGCTTTGAAGGATAAATCTGAAGATGAAATTCGTGCTTACTTAGATAAACATAAGTTCGACAGAGTTTCTGTTCAGGAAATCCAGACAGCAGATACAGGCGCAATTGATTCTTCCGACTTCCCGATTTTTGAAGTTCCTGACGAACCAAGAAAACCGAAAGCAGAAGATAAAGCAGAATAATTTGTAATTGCAGATTATCCGGAAGAGCGAGGGACCTCCCCCGCTCTTCAATTTTTAAACATCATATTCATATCTAAAATGTCCTCTTTATGCCAAAAGTTGCATTACATACTTTAGGATGTAAACTTAATTTTTCAGAAACTTCCACAATAGGCAATCAGTTTTTAAATCACGGATTCCAGATTGTAGATTTTAAAGAAACTGCCGACGTTTATATTTTTAATACGTGCAGCGTAACAGAAAACGCCGAAAGAGAATGCAGACAGTTAGTTCGCCGCGCATTAAGGCAAAATCCGGATGCCTTTGTGGCTGTTACAGGCTGTTATGCCCAGCTTCGGCCTGAAGAAATTTCAAAGATACATGGAGTAGATGCCGTCTTAGGCACTATAGAGAAATTCAAGCTATTCTCTTTGATTGAAGATTTCCAGAAGAAAAGCCTTGCCTGCATTTATGTCTCCCCTTTGCAGGAGCTAAATGAATTCGGAGCAGCGCATTCCACTGATGCCGATACCCGTACACGGGCATTTTTCAAGATTCAGGACGGCTGTGATTATAAATGTTCATTCTGCACAATACCTATGGCAAGAGGTAAAAGCAGAAGCATGAACCCTGATGAAGTGATAAGTGATTTTAAAAAATTAGTCGATGCCGGCTATAAAGAAATAATCCTTACAGGTGTTAATGTTGGAGATTACGGCAAAGCATTTTCCACTAATCTTTATAATGTGCTTTTAAAAATGGTGCAGGTTCCGGGAGATTTCAGAATCCGCATAAGCTCGATTGAACCGAACCTGCTTTCTGATGATATTATTAACCTTACCGCAGACAGCGAAAAGATGTGCAGGCATTTCCATATACCTTTGCAAAGCGGCAGCCCTGATATATTAAAACTGATGCAGCGCAGGTATAAAGCTGATTATTATTCATCATTAATTTATAAGCTGAAAAATAAAATCCCTGACATAGGCATTGGTGTTGATGTTATAGTTGGTTTCCCCGGTGAAACCGAAGAACATTTTTTACAGACGTATAACTTTTTAAAAGATTTACCTGTATCTTACCTTCATGTTTTTACATATTCTGAACGCCCTGATACTAAAGCAATCACTATGCCCGGGCAGGTTGATGTAGCCGGAAGAAGAAAAAGGAATAACATGCTAAGGATACTTAGCGATAAGAAGAAAAATGAGTTTTATAACGGGATGATAGGCAAAGAACTTGAAGTCTTATTCGAAGAACCCGATGATAACGGCATAGTGAAAGGATTTTCATCAAATTACGTAAGAGTCTGCCATACTTTTACCAGTGGTATGGTAAACAATTTTTCCAACATCCTGGTTGAAGGCGTTGATGAAAACATTTGTTCGGGGAAATTAAAAGGGATAAAAAAATCTATTGAATCAATAGCCAGTTAATGCTTAAAATTGTAGTCAAAAAAATGAAAAAAATTATTCTGCTTGTCATTTTTATATCATTCTGCTCATTTGCGCAGACTAATACGGAATTAAATACCCTCGCACTTCAAAATTCAATAAAACAGACCTCTGCACAAAAGAATTTTAACGATGTGCACTTTAACAGTGCTGTTGTTGCAAAGAAGAATACCGGCTTAGCTATATTATACTCATTCCTGCTGCCAGGCATGGGAGAACTTTACGCCGGCTCTTATTCCAGCGGTAAATACTTTACGGTAGCTGAAGGAGCTTTATGGGGAGTTTACATTGGAATGAATTCTTACAGTAATTGGCTTAAAAACAATTACAAGTCTTATGCTGCATCTGTTGGAGGCGTTAATAATAACAATAAAAATTCCGACTATTACGCTACAATTGGTGATTACACAAACATCAGCGAATATAACGATGCCATGTCTTTACAGCAGGATTTTAATAAGATGCTTGACACGAAAACAAGCTACTGGAACTGGCAGACCACTGCCGACAGAAAGAACTACCGGGGTATGTGGGTTTCAGGCGAACAGGCAAATAATAATTTAAGATTTGTAGTAGGGGCCCTGATATTAAACCGGGTAATAAGTGCAATTAATGCCGCCAGGCTTGTAACTGCCTACAATAAAAACCAGGCTGCAAATGTAAGCTGGAATGTTTCAGTCGGCGTAAGCAATCAGCAAACATTGCCGTCAAGTTTATTATTTAACTTCCAGACCGAACTTTAGAGCCACCCTGCCTTTTTCTAACAACTTTGTAAAGCGAATCGTTGATTCGCTTTTTTTTTGCATAATTTCGGTTAATAATTACTTGTAATTATTAAGGCCCGGAATCTTTATTCCGGTCTTAAAACGCGGAAAAGCTTTAAAAACCTCCGTTTTCAGCTTAATTTGCCACAATACAACATTTAAAGAAAGATTAATTTTTCTTAATGTTATCTTAAGCTTTACTTAATACTAAAGGATTAAGTTTGGTATGTAAATTCAATGTGAGTTTACGGAATTAAAATATTTTAATAAATTTTAGAGGTATTATAATGAAGTCTCGTATTGTATCATTATTTGTTATGTTAGCATTTGTTTTAACTTTCGGAATCAGCTCATCTTTTGCACAGGATACTACCAAAGCAAAAGCAAAACACAAAGCTAAAGTTGTAAAAGTTGAGAAGAAAGCTGCTACAGCAGATACAGCAAAGACAGCTAAAAAAGCAGTTAAAGCTCACAAGAAAGCTGCAAAGACAACAAAGACCGAAGAAACAGCTAAATAATTTATAGGCATTTTAGTCCTATTACAAAAAGGAGAGTTTTCTAACTCTCCTTTTTTGTTTATATTTCTCGTATGAGAATTTTAATTGTTGAAGACGAGAAAAAAGTAGCTTCCTTTATAAAAAAGGGTTTAGAAGAAGAGTACTTTGTAGCAGATATTGCCTGTGACGGCAAGGAAGGCTTAAAACTGGCTACAAGCGAAGAGTACGACATAATTATTATGGATCTCATGCTTCCCTACATGGATGGGATAACCCTTATTAAGGAAATTAGAAGAAGAGAAATTATAACTCCGGTTTTAATGCTGACTGTAAAAGACAGCGTTAAAGATAAAGTTGAAGGCTTAGATGCCGGCGCAGATGATTACTTGACCAAACCATTTGCTTTTGAAGAATTGATTGCCCGTTTAAGAGCTCTTTTAAGAAGAAACGAAAGTACAAAAACTTCAAAATTAACTGTCGGCGATTTGGTTCTGGATCTTCAGTCGCATAGAGTATTCCGTAATAATCAAGAAATCATCTTGACTCCTAAAGAATATTCTATCCTGGAATATCTGATGCGGAATTCGAAAAAAGTGGTTTCGAGAACAAAACTGATTGAACATGTGTATGATTATCATTTTGACACTGAAACCAATATAATTGATGTATATATAAATAAAGTTCGTGCAAAAGTAGACACCAATTTTGGAAAACCGTTAATTCATACGATCCGCGGGATAGGGTATGTTCTTAAGGACGATGATTGAAATTGAAAAGATAATTAGTCCTTGAAATTTTTATGTTTCAGAAATTTAAACTTTTCCTGTCTTCAACCAGATTCAAAACAACAATCTGGTATTCCACACTTTTCTTAGTTTTAGAGATACTTCTCGGAATTTTCATTTACCTTTCCCTTTATGATACCCTTATGGATAACCTGGATATTGCGTTAAAGACACAGGCAAAAGGGATTCTAAGATTAGTTATGGAAAAGCATATGGACATAGACCATTTCGTCCCGGACTCCATATATACAGACCCTGAAGATTTAGTTTGGGATGTTATTTATAACGAAGTGGCCTTTAACCTGCGTAACAACTATATTCAGATAAATTTCAAACGCCGGATTGTATTTAAGTCGGCTAATCTTAATGACGACACACTTTCATTCAAAAACAAACCCGGCACTTCAGCAGGCCTGTATTATATTACGGATACAACTCTTTCGCAAAAACCTATTAGATGCGTTCAGCTTGAAGCAAATAATTATAAGATACTGGTTGCATTCCCTATAGCGCATATAGCCCAGACGCTTAACAGCCTTGCACATATTTTTATTATTCTTGCGCCTATATTTTTCTTAATTTCAATACTTGGCGGCGCTTTAATTTCTGCAAAATCATTATCACGAATAGATGCAATAATTAAAAAAACGGAAGAAATAACCGCCTCTAATCTTGATGAGAAAATAAGCGGCGAAAGATACAGCGATGAGTACGGCAGGCTTGTAAAGAAAATGAATGAAATGATTAGCAGGATAAAGACATCAATTGATTATATGAACCAGTTTTCTATTTCTGCCGCTCATGAGCTAAAAACGCCTTTAACAATATTACGCGGTGAAACGGAAATTGCTTTAAAATCGCCTAAATTACCGGAAGAATATGTTGAAGTATTAAGAAGCAATTACGAAGAAACTTTAAGGCTTACAAAAATTATCGATAACCTTTTCTTCATTTCCAAAATAGATCATTCCCTTATAGATATTAAGAAGGAAAAAATTAATCTGGACGAATATCTGAAGAATACCGTGAATAGTTTTAAAATCTTAGGCGCAGAAAAGAATATAAGCCTTGTAGCAGATTCAGGCACTAATTCCAGTATAGAAATAGATAAGGAATTAATGACGCAGGCGTTGTCCAACCTTATTGATAATGCCATAAAATACGGTGAAGAAAATAATGTAGTTACGGTAAAGGGCGAAATATGCGATTCCAACAAGATAAAGATAAGCGTAATTAATAAGGGAGAAGGTATCCCGCAGGAATCCATACCCAAAATATTCGACCGCTTTTACAGTGTTGAATCTTCAAGGAACCGTAAAACAGGCGGAGTAGGCCTCGGTTTGTCTGTAGTAAAAGCTATTGTTACCTGGCACGGCGCTGAAATTTACGCTAAGTCCGTTCCGAATGAAACGACAGAGTTTTATATCCTTCTGCCGAAAGCCGTATAAGTAGAGTTATAGGCCATCCCCAATTATATCCCCCCGGCCGAAAAGCCGCTACCCTATATGGTAAGTACCATATACAAATATAATTTGCTTCTATTCTGTTTAAACGGCTAATAATTTTACTCATTATATATACTAAAATAATATCCCTTATCAATAAAAATATTTTTATTCCGTTTTAGGAAATCAACGATAGACTCAATTGAAATTACCTTGGCCATTCCATATTTTAAAAATTTTTCTTCTTTAACATAATTATCGCCTTTATACGGAACCAGCGGATTGTATTTATAAGGATCATCCAAAGGAGCCGGCTGAAGTGTATTTACATTGTCTTCAGGAACCCAGTTAATAATCCCCACAAGCTCAAAATTAGGTATGCCGTCTCTTAAGGCAAGCACTATTCCCCCGCTGCTGCCCCTGTTAACGGCACCGTCAATAAAAAAAGAATTATACTTATCACAATTCGGATTGCTAACAATAGCCCTGGAAAGCATTTTATAATTTAAAGGGAAGCTTAAAAAATATACAAAATTTCCCCAATCAAGCTCGCCTGCGTGGCCGAAAGGATAACTAAATAAATGGAAATACCTTTCATACCGGGGGCCGAAGTTATTGCCGAGGATTGCAACATCAACTGACTTGTCGGAAAGTATTTCCTTCACCTCACTCCCTTCCGGGAATCCCGCGGCATAAATAACCTGCCTTGTTTTAAATGCAATGCTTTGAACGTTATCAGTATAGACTCCCTTTTCATTAGCAAAGTAAGAAACGATTGTATCCGGAAAATCTACAACATGCGCACAGGTAAGCATTCCCACAGTACCGTTGGATGAATAAATAACCGTACCGGTGCCTGAACTTGTTTTGTCCATATATGTATTTTTTATTGAAAGCCTTTTAATAACCTCGTCATCAATATCTTTTACTTTTATTTTATGGTCATCAGGAAAGATGTATGCATGATAAAATGCAATACTGTTAATGCGGTAAATAGTTTCGCTGATTTCTCTAAGCTGGGGTGAGCCGTTGCGGTAAGGGAACTCGCTGTCGTATTTTTTATCATTTGCATGTTCTGTAACTGCCTTATAATTACCTGACGAACATGATAAGTTTATAATAACAAATAACCCTGCTGCAATCTTAACATAGGACGAGGAAACCATACTGCCACCTCTGTATTTGTCGTATTTGATTTACCGTAATTCCAATATTTTGTAAACCTTATTGATAAGAATAATCTTTTTTTCTGTTTTCCACAAGGATTAATGGTGTAAATCGGCAGATTAATGGTATAAATGGTAATATAGCTTTATAATAATTTCCGGAAATAACTTTTGCTAACAATGGAGAAATGTTTTTTTCATAGCTGTAAATTTAATAGGATAATAGATTATGCTCCTGATTATTACAATTACATGAATGTTAGAAGCAAGAATAGCGTGACCAATGTTACCGTAACATAATTATTATTAATATATTAATTCCATTATTTTAGTTGACTTTAAATAATATATTATTTAAAATTTATTAGCTTATTCTGAAGTTTCCTTTAGGGGGAAAATCCACCATAAGTTTTCATTTATCTGAGTTTTTGTCTTTTTAACAATCACAGTTATGGGAGTTCAGATATGAAAAAACTTTTTGCCTGCTTTTTATTCTTTCCATTTCTCATATATGCACAACAGTGGCAATATCTTGGACTTAGTTCGGAAAGTATTACATCCATTGCTGTGGATTGGGCTAATCCAAATGTTATTTATGCAGGAAGTTTTAGTAATTTTAGCGATAATACAATAGGCGGTATATTTAAAAGTACAAATGGCGGCGTTTCCTGGGATACACTTATACGCGGAGTTACAGTTAACCAATTAATGGTTCATCCTAAGAATTCAAATATTATTTATGCAACACTAGCTACCAATAGTCCGGATGTCCAGGGTATAATAATGACAACAGACGGAGGAATAGATTGGCATACAATTAATTCGGGATTAACCGTGTCAGGCGAAACAGGAGTAAATCAAATGGCAATTGATCCTGTGCATCCTGATACTATGTATTGTGGGACAGCAGGATTTTATGGAGGATATTTCTACCGTAGTACAAATGGTGGAAAAGACTGGATTGCTATAAGCGATTCAATAGTAAAGGGAGTTGGAATAATATTTATTGCTGTTTCACCAGATAGCTCAAATATAGTTTATGCAGGAACAGAATGGAGTGCTGATGTATTAAAGTCAACAGATTATGGTTTAACCTGGACTTCTATGAACTTTCCAGCCAAAGGAAAGGCGGGCCCCGTTGAAATTGGATTATATAAAGGATCATCAGTAATATATCTGAGTACAACACCATCAAATAATTATTCTATGGGTATTTTCAAATCAACAGATGGAGGCCAGACGTGGAGTAATCCAAATGCTGGTTTACCAAATCCATCAAATGGGCGCAATATCCAAGTCGCTTCGGATGGAACTGTATTTTGGGTTGTGACATCGCAAAATAGTAGCTGGATATATGAGAGTACGGACGGTGAAACCTGGAAGAGATATGGAATAAATAATAGTGGTGCCGCAACCATTACTCTTTCCGGGTCAAAACTATATGCAACGTGGGAAGGTATAAATGTAACCGATATTGTAACTTCTGTATCTGAATATACACCAGCCAAACCTAATGATTTTCATCTCATGCAAAATTATCCCAATCCGTTTAATCCGGGAACATTTATAAGTTATAATATTCCATTTTATACAAATGTATTACTAGAGATTTACAACATTCAGGGAGAAAAAATAAAAACCTTAATAAATAAGGCACAACCTTCTGGGAGATATTCTGTTTACTGGAATGGGAAAGATGAGAACGAACATTCAGTAAGTTCAGGTGTCTATTTTTATAATCTTTATTCAAAAGGGTACTCTACATCAAAGAAAATGATTTTCCTAAAATAATATTCTGTATTTAATATTTTACTTAGCATATAATTAGGCAATGATGTTATTAGTTAATTAATTTTCACAAATTAGTTCCTGAATATATTGCAATAAAAAGAAGCAATTGAGCGAACCGCTGTACAAAAGCATTGTGACTAATGTTACTGTAATATAAATATTATTAATATTTTAATTCTATTTTTATAGTTGACTTTATATAATTTATTATTTAGCATCTGATAGCTTATTCTGAAGTTTCCTTCAGGGGGAAAATCCACCATAAGTTTTCATTTATCTGAGTTTTTGTCTTTTTAACAATCACAGTTATGGAAAAAAACACTCTTTTCTATTTCCTTTATTCATATTAGTATTCTGTCAATATTTAATAATCGTACTAAAAGGTTTTTACTTGTTTTCAATAAACTTTTGAACTGATAAAAATAATATTATTATTTGCTATTTTATCTGCAACTTGTTTATTCCAACAAAACATTGATAAGTTATTTCTAAAAGAATTATTACATATCTCTTAAAGCTGCATTACGATAATTACAAGTTGCAGGAAACAAATGATAACAAATAAATTTTAAGGATAGGTTATGAAAAAGATATTACTAACAACGGCAATTATTGTATGTTTATTAAATGTAAAGCAATACGCACAGGACTCTCTTCAATATTTTCCGTATAATGCCGGTGATAAATGGTCTTATTATGTTCTTGATTTCAACCAGGGGCACTATGAAACCATAACTATAGATTCAGTTAAAAGTGATTCCTTAGGGGAAATAGTATATAAAAGTGGAGATCAAATGACTTCCAACAGGCTGGTAGTTGATACAACAAAAGCTATAGTATATGCTTCTTATTTTAATTCACTGGATTCAACATGGCAGTTATTAGACCTATATCATTTAAAAGCAAATGTAGGTGATTATTGGAATGTTTATAGAGATACTACTAAAAGTAATTGGTTTGGTGTAAGCGCTTCACTTGATACAAATGTATTCGGTGTTCGTAAAAGGGTAAAGACTTTTGAACATTTTGTAGGGTTTTACGGAGGTGATACTACGGGTGAGAATACTCATGATCCAACAAATTGGGGAAGTTTCCTATGGGAGGATTATGCGTATGGAGTAGGTATGACACATCGAGGATTAGAGGGGGGAGAAGATTGGTATCTAATAGGAACTGTATTAAACAAGGATACACTTGGAACAATTGTAAGTGTTAAGGAAATATCTAATAATTTACCGCAAAAATTTGATTTGCTGCAGAACTACCCAAACCCGTTTAATCCGACAACAATAATTGAATATCAATTGCCTAAAGGCGGATTTGCAACCTTAAAAATATATGATATACTTGGAAGAGAAGTGAGTACATTGGTTAATGGATTTAGAACCCAGGGTAAGTACTCGATAAGCTTTAATGCTTCAAAACTTGCAAGCGGTATTTATTTTTATCAGCTAAAATCTAACGGATTTAGTTCAATAAAAAAGATGATATTAACAAAGTAAGATAAATACATTTACTTAATCCAATTTGTGCCGTAAGGTTCCGTCTTACGGCACTTTTTTTGTTTTACTTAATTTTGGCTATCCACTTTAGCACTGTCACCCCTTTCAGTTTTCTAATTTTATTCTTGTTATTTAGTATTATTTTAAAATGTTAAATTTTGGAAGTTTTACACCGGTATGGCATTATTAAAAAGGATATACATAAGCACCCTTATCGTGATTTTTACTTTCTTGTATTTTGCCCTGACAAATCAGGCATACGGAAAAGGGACATCGCTAAAAGGCTTTTCCAAAATTCCATTCCTTGAGGAACAAATACTTGCCTTTAATTATTCACCGGATATAAACGTTGAGATTAACGCTCCTGCAGCGGATAAGTTTGATGATGCAAAAAGGACTTCCATTATATTTTATGCGCTGCCAAATTCTAATTCAATTGAACAGACTATAGGCAGGCAGAAAAAAGAAGGGCTTGACTGGCACTTCGATATACAGCATATAGGCGCCCAAACAAGATTTTTAAGGGAACAGATTAAGGACAGGAATATTGTTGTTGTTTATGTAGGCACTAAGGAGGAAAGCTGGCCGTGGTGGAAGAGCAAACATGCTAACGGCGATTCGGTAATTAAAAGTCTTGTCGATACGGTAAAAGGTATTTTCGCAGCATTCAAAACCGAAATAATACTCGACGGGCACAGCGGCGGCGGAAGCTTTGTACTGGGGTATATAAACAGCGTAAAGAAAATCCCCGACTATGTAAAAAGAATTTCCTTCCTTGACAGCGAATATGATTACTCAACCGAATTAATGCATGGCAGTAAAATAATAAACTGGCTTAAATCCGGATACGATCACTTCCTGTGCGCAATTGCCTACGACGACAGGGGCATTAAAATAAACGGACAGGATATAGGCACACTTAACGGGGGAACATTTTACAGAACAGGACTCATGGTGGATGATTTAAGCAAAGCATTTAACATGTCTAAGACTGAAGATTCACTTTTTACAAAATACTACGGGCTGAATGGAAGAATTAAAATTTTCTTAAAGTCCAACCCGGGACATCAAATGTGGCATACGCTTCTTGTGGAGAAAAACGGTTTTATTGAAACCATACTTTCCGGCACGCTTCAGGAAGAAAAAAATTATCAGTTCTGGGGATGGCGGGCTTACTCACAATATATTCAGCCCTGAATTTTATTTTTGTTTAATTATAATAACACACCCCTTAATCCCCTCTCGAGAGGGGAATAAAAGGGGTGTGTTGAATATATTGGAAATAAATTAAAATTTACTGAAAGTAATTCACTGCAAAATAAACTACTTCTCAGTTGTTTCAATTACGCGGGGTTTTACTTCCGGGAGAGGAAGTAATAATTCTTCCGGCGGAAAAGTACATTCAAGCTTATTGCCAAGGAATTTTTCAATCGCAGGTATCTGGAAAGAATCATCCTCTGACGCAAAGCTTATTGATATACCTGAAGCGCCTGCCCTGCCCGTCCTGCCGATGCGGTGCACGTAATCTTCCGGATCTTCAGGAAGAGTATAATTTATAACGTGGCTTACATCTGCTATATGAATTCCGCGCCCGGCAACATCAGTTGCAACCAGCACTTTTATTTTGCCTGCCTTAAAATCGTCCAGGGTTCTTAATCTTACTCTTTGGTCAATATCTCCGGAAAGGACTTTGCAGTCAATCCCGTATTTAAGCAAGAGTTCTTCAACCACTCTTGTTTCATCTTTACGGTTAGTAAAAATCATAACGCGGTGAAGGTTCTGCCCGGTAATAAGATTGTATAACAACGGAAATTTTTCGTCATTAGTAACAATATAGACTAACTGCTCAATCATATCCCCGGCCTTCATCTGGCTGTCAATCTCAACATTTATAGCATCTTTCGTCCACTGCACAGCAAGGCGCTCAACCATAGAGCTAAGAGTGGCGCTGAAGAACAGAGTCTGCCTTTTAGCTTTAGGCGGAGTGCTATGGACAATTCTTCTTACATCGGGAATAAATCCCATATCAAGCATTCTGTCTGCTTCATCTATAACAAGGATTTCCACGCCGCTAAGCGAAATATCATGCTTATTCATAAAGTCAATCAGCCTGCCGGGAGTTGCAACAATAATATCCGAAGGGCCTCTGTTTAACTTTGATTTCTGCTTTCTGAAATCCATGCCGCCGAAAATTTCGGTTATATTAATGGATGTATATTTAGCAAGCAGTTTAGCATCATTAGCAATTTGAATAACCAGTTCGCGCGTAGGAGCAATAATTAATGCCCGCGGCCTTCCCGGCTGCATTTTACCCTGCGGGGGATCTTTAAGGAACTTAGTAAAGATTGAAATTAAAAAAGCCGCCGTTTTACCTGTTCCGGTTTGGGCTTTCCCGGTTGCGTCCCTGCCTTCAAGAGCCGATGATAAAATTTCTTTCTGTATCGGAGTGCAGTACTGAAATTTCAAATCATAAATTGCATGCATTATTTCAACAGGAAGGTTAAGATCGTGGAAGCGCATTTTGCCTTCCTGAACCGGGACAACAAAAGATGAAACGTCCCAATTGTCCGGGACTTTTTTAACTTCCCTGTCAAATTCTTTAACCTTTGCAGGTTCTTTTGCTTTTACGGGGGCTTTAACAGGAGCTTTAGCTTTTACAGCTTCTTTTGCTTTTACAACTTCCTTTTCTTTACGAAACGGCTCTTTTGTCCTGAAGTTATTTCCCCTCGGCGCATTAGCATTTTTCTTTTCAGCGTCTGCCCCTGCTTTATTAGGCCTGTTCTTTGCCGGATAATTTGATGAAGTCTTTCTGTTACCGGGTTTATAATTACTTTCCGGCTTAGTAGAACGTCTTACTTTATGTTCAAAAGCATTATCTGCACTTACGGGTTTACCGCTTTTTGTTTCTTTTGCCTTACTGCTCTTCCCCGATAATTCACTTAATTTTTCTTTAACAAAACTTAAAAATTTACTAACCAAAACAAATCCTTATCTTTCTTTTCTATAAAACTTAATTAACAAATATTTATCATTTCTCTTTTAATTTTTTCAGGGCCTCTTCAGCATTTGTATCTTTAGGATTTAACTTAAGAGATTTTTCAAAACACTTTTGAGCCATTTCTTTATCACCGTTCAGCAAATAGGCTTCTCCAAGTCCGTCTGAAATATTATATGATTCCGGGTAAGTTTCTGCATTAAGCTTTAAAAGTCCGATGGCATTTGCAAACATACCGTTATTCAGAAACTTAAAAGCGAGTGCATTTAACTGGTCTTCATCAAAATCATAATCATTTTTATTCGTCTTATATAACTCATGATATTGAGCGGCCGCAGAATCAATTCCTTTTTCAAAAACAGTTAACATCAATGTATCTGCAATAGAAAGCTTTGGTACGCTTACATCCATTAACTGCGTATCAAAGATTAAAGTTGCATTTGGAGGTATAACACCGCCGCCGCCGGCTGCACCATAACCAAGTTCAGAAGGAATGATAAGTCTTAATTTATCTCCTACATTCATTAATGCAATTCCCTCATCCCATCCTTTAATAACCTGCCCTGTGCCCAGAATAAATTTAATAGGTTTTCCTCTTTTATAGGAATTGTCAAATTCTTTGCCGTTTAATAAATAGCCTGCATAATTAACAGAAACCTGCTTGCCGGCTTCAGCTTTAACTCCGCTGCCTTTTTCAATCACAATATACTTTAATCCGCTTGCAGTGGTAACAGTGTCTTTACCGGTTATATTTTCCTGGCAGAATGATAAAGCCGGGACAATAAAAAATGTAAGTAACATTATGCACAGATTTTTCAACTTAGGTCCTTTCTATATTATACTAGATAAAGGGTATAACTTCCGAATTACAAAAGATAATGTAAATAATATACAAAAATACATAAACGGGCGGTAAATGCTAAACGAAAAATTTATAGGTATAAAATTATTTATAGTTAATTTTGGGGCACCTTTTATAAGAATTACCGAATTATATTGAATAAACTTACATATAGAAATATTTTCCGTTTTTGGGTACCGCTTTCCGCAACCTGGCTAATGATGTCCGTTGAAGGGCCGTTTTTATCGGCTCTAATTGCCCGTATGTTTAACCCTGAGTACAACTTAGCAGCATACGGCGTTGCAGCGTCTTTTGCATGGATAGTCGAATCTCCTGTAATACTATTAATGACGGCATCCACAGCGCTGGTTAAGAATCTGCATACATTTACTAAACTTAGAAATTTCTCCTACGCTCTTTGTATAACTGAAACTTTATTGATGATAATTTTAATTATTCCTTCAGTTTTTTATTTTATTACTATAAACCTTATTCATCTGCCGGTTGAAGTTGCACATTTAACACATACCGCAATGATTGTTTTAATACCCTGGCCGGCTTCAATAGGATACAGAAGGTTTTACCAGGGAATACTGATAAGGAACGGGTTAACCAAAAGAGTAGCTTATGGAACTATTGTACGGGTGTCTTCAATGGCAATAACAGGGTCATTGCTTCATTTTTTTACAGGTTTGAACGGCGCCCTGGTCGGTACAAGCGCTCTTTCTGCCGGCGTTGTAAGCGAAGCCGCGGCAAGCCGGTTAATGGTGTTAAAAGTACTAAAAAAAATTAAATCGGGTGAAATAAATGAAAATCCGGAATCAAAACTAACATATACAGGAATATTCAGATTTTATTACCCGCTTGCCCTTACCGCAATGATGAATATGGGCGTTCAGCCCATGGTTACGTTTTTTATCGGCCAGAGCAGGATGGCCCTGGAATCTCTTGCTGTTTTACCCGTAATTACCTCGTTTACTTTTATTTTCAGGAGTGTGGGACAGTCTTATCAGGAAGTCGGCATCGCCCTGATGGGCAAAAACAAGTCAGGTTATAAAGCCCTTAGAAATTTTGCATTTATCATGGGGATTATCCTTACTCTTTTAATAGGAATAATTGCATTTTCCCCGCTTGCCGAGATATGGTTCAAGGATGTTTCAGGGCTTTCACAAAAATTGTCGGATTTTTCCAGATTCCCGCTTATTCTTATGATTATTCTGCCTGCTTTAACCCTTTTATTAAGTTTTCAGACAGCAGTGCTGGTAGATTCTCACCGTACAAAGCCTATTACATTATCAACCATTATTGAGTTTTCGGGAATATTATTAGTAATGTTTATTTCCATAAGATATTTTGATATGGCAGGCGCTGTTGCAGCGACAATAGCATTTTTAGCAGGGCGGCTGGGAGCTAATATTTATTTATTTAGCCCTTATTTTAAGTCTCTTAAGCAAAACAATCAAAATTTTGCCTGAATATTGAACAGAAATAATTTAAAAACGTCAAAAGACAGTTACCATCATAAAGTTTTAATAATAAAATAAGTTTAAATCCGGTAGTGACTAATTCACTTAAATTCAATAAGTTTGACCAGGATTTTTACAAATTATTCACATACTCCTTAAGGTATAAAAACATGGCTGTTAAACTTACAAGAAGAATAATAGGAGCGTTTGTATTCCTGTTATCCACGATAGTTTTATTTTTAACGGTGCAGCCCTCGGTTTCCTTCTGGGATCCGGGAGAAATATCGGCTGCCTCATACTCATTAATGGTGCCTCATCCGCCTGGAGGCCCGCTCTGGCTGATCATTGGAAGATTTTTCTCAATGCTGCCGTTTGCCGGAAACATTGGTTTCAGGATAAACACTGTTTCCCTATTAGCCGGCTCAATTTCAATTTTACTGCTTTATCTTATATCTATAAAGCTGATTGAAACTTACCGCGGGAAAGATTATAAAAATAATACTGACACAATTATCACTTTTGTTTCAGCGGCAATAGGCGCGCTTGCTTTTGCTTTCTGCGATACTTTCTGGTTTAACGCCGTAGAATCAAACTACTTTTCATTAAGCACTTTATTGTTCTCTCTGGTAGTTTGGCTTATGATGATTTGGTATGAACATGCCGATGAACATGGAAGCGAGCGGTATATAATATTAATGGCATACTTAATCGGACTTTCATTCGGTGTTCACTTAATGAGTGTGCTTGCAGTATTTACATTTGTCTTCGTGATAGTTATGAGGAAATACGTTACCGATGATGAAACATTCAAAAAAACAGCGTATATATTCCTTATCCACGTTGCATTACTTGCAATTATAGCTTTGGGCCTGTGGTCATCACAAACAGGCACTACCCCGCCGTCGCCGGAAGAATACAAGGCATTCGATTCCAAGTTTGTCTGGATTATGTTCGGTGTGTCGGTAATATTTATGGGCGCTACCTGGAAAAAGATATTCCACAGCAACTCTTTTTACATTCCTGTAATAGCGGGCGGAGCTATACTGCTCTTTGCTTATCCGGGAATTGTAAAAGGCGTTCCTGCTATATTACTTGCACTTGGCGGAGCCGGGGCAGCTACCAATTTAATTATATTTTTAGTCCTTATCGGTATAGTTGTTTATATAATATACTGGTCTGCTAAAAATAAAAAGAGCGCAATCAATCTGGGGGCTACAGCGCTGCTTTTCGCATTGCTTGGTTTTACCACCTATGCAACAATTATTATACGTTCAGGAGATAATCCTCCGATGAACGAAAACTCCCCGAATAATTTCCATAAATTAATGTACTACCTTGACCGTGAACAGTACGGAGATTTCCCTATTTTCAAACGGAGATTCTCCAGTGAACCTCACCAGCAGGGTATATATTCAAATTATTCAAGCGATCTTGACTTCATGTGGAAATACCAGGTGGACCACATGTTTAACCGTTATATCGGATGGAATTTTATCGGTAAAGTTTCATCTGCACAGGATGCAGGTGTTAAATGGAGCCAGCTTTACGGCATACCATTTTTAATCGGGTTAGCAGGTTTCTACTTCCTTTTCAGGAAAAACTGGAAGATGGCGACTGCCTGGCTGTTCCTGTTCTTGTTTATGGGATACCTGATTATGTTTTACCAGAACCAGCAGCAGCCCCAACCCAGGGACAGGTTCTATTTTTACCCGGGTGCGTTATTTATTTTTGCCGCCTGGATTGCCGTGGGCGTAAAGGAAATTATAGAGCTTATACGGGAAAAAATTAAAGACGTTAACCTCGGCAAGACTACTGCATTTGCCTGCCTTGGAATATGTCTTTTGCTTATCCCCGGTAACATGCTAAGAACAAATTATTTTTCTCATGACAGATCCAAAAACTGGCTGCCCTGGGATTTTGCTTATAATTTGCTACAAAGCTGCAAGCCGAATGCAATACTTTTTACAAACGGCGATAACGATACATTCCCTCTCTGGTACCTGCAATATGTTGAAGGCGTAAGAACAGACATTCGTGTTGTTTGCTTAAGCCTTGCCAATACCGACTGGTATAATGAACAGTTGAGGGATACATCTCCTTACGGCGCATTGAAAGTTAAATTCTCCATGACGGACGAGATGATTGAACAACTTTCACCTATAGAATGGAAAACTCAAATAGCATCCATTCCTGTCTCGCAGGATGCTATCAGAAAGTTCAATGTTACGGATACAGCCATCCTTAAAACCGGACAGCTTGCCTGGAGAATGAAACCTACTGTTTCAATGGGCAATATTTCGGGATTAAGAATTCAGGATTTAATTGTTAAGGACATTGTTGAAAATAATACATGGGACAGGCCGATTTATTTCGCTTCAACCTGCTCCCCTGATTGTTTCATCGGCCTTGATGATTATTTAATGGCTGAAGGATTAGCTTCACGGTTAGTACCTCAAAGAAGGAACATACCGATATATATAAATCCTGAAATTTCAAAAGCAGACCTTTTAACTGAAAATGCTTCATACTCAAAAACTTATCAGACAGGATTTAAGTTCAGAGGATTGAATAATAAGGGCATCTTCTTTGACGAAACCGAAAGCAGGTTAATTCAGAATTACAGGAATTCTTTCCTTGAACTTGCATATTACTATCATAGCGTTGAGAATAATAATGTTATGTGTGTAAATGTACTTGACGCAATGGAAAAGAAAATCCCGCAGTCGGTTGTACCTACGGATTACAGGCTTCTTTACGATGTAGGCAACCTGTATTCACAGGCCGGCGCACTGGATAAATACCGGAAAGTAGCTAACGAAATAATACCGCAGGCTATGGAAAATCTTAACGACATAACTATGGATGATCTTTCTTCGCCTTATAATCCATACAGTATGCTCGAAAGGATTTACATAAACCTGAAAGAGTATGATAAGGCTATAGAAATTCTTCAAAGGCTGCAAAGCGCTTTGCCTAACGCAGGCGGTGTGCAGGAAGAGATAAACAGGATAAAACAAATATCCGCAGATACTACAAAGAAGTAATCATTTCTTATGGAGCCGGTTCAAAATTGAATCGGCTTTTTTTTGCATACCACTTATCATAATTGCTGCATTGTTCTATTGCTTCATTGTTCCATTGCTGAAATTCAGTTTCTACCGGGTATTTCAACCTCTTTAGCGCACCTGTATATTTTGCACCATTCTTGCAGCTTGTAATAATATTATTTAAGTTAATTCAGCAATTTAGAGGGAATAGGTATTTTCTTAATGGGGGAGTAGATTTAATACACACAAACTATTAGCACAATACAGTTAGATAATTACAATGATATCATCAAGTAAATATGTAAAATGGATTAGAGGGCAAATTGAAACTGATTTGCATAGTATCGGTATTGGCTATAACCCGGCTGAGAAGAAACGAATTATTAAACAAGGTTTCTTTGATATGGAAAATCCGATTACAGACATTAGTTATTTTACAAAAATATTTTCCCGTGCGGCAAATAAATATATTGGGAATGAATACAAAGTTAGGTTAATTAATACCAAATGTTCATTTATACCAAAATTTTTCCCTCAAAAAAGCCCCGACGTACTTTTAATGAAGAAGTATCTTAATAAGGCTGCCTGGAATAAAAAGAAGTATTTTGGAGTATTTAAGATAGATGATATATCAGAATTCTTTATGATATTTTTAAATTACTCGGTTAATTATAGTTATCAGGATATCATTTTATTCCCTGCTGAAAAGGATTTTGTAATTCAAATATCTCATCATGGAGAAATATGGTTGGCTTCTCCCTCTATAGATTCATTAAAACTGATTGGTAATGAATTGGATAAAGAAGGAGCAACAGTAATTAAGGGTAATACACTTTAAATAGTATAACAGTTATTTTGGCAGCAATCGACTCTTTAATGCAAACAATTATGTCGCTTTGTTTTTCAATCTTAGAATTAATTCGTTACATAAAGTTGATTTAGCTGTAAAATTCATTTATAATTAAATGTTGAGCTGATGAAGTTGTTCTTGATATGCGGAGCAGCAAATTAAGCGCAAGGAAATAATAATATTAATGAATAATAATAAATATATTGTATTTTATTACGCGTCTAAAGGCTATATTGAGTATAAAACTATTACCGAACCAGAATATCAGCAATATGTTGGATCTATTAAATATGTTTTATTTTATCATAAATTTCAAGAGTTGTTTGAATTAGTTAAAATAAATGTATTTGAATTTTGGTCCTATTTAAATGATGTTTCAGAAAAACATCGTTTGAATTTTATTTTTGCTGATTATAATGACGTAGTTGATCCAATATTATTTACTAATCAGAAAATCTCCAATATCCTTAGCTCATTTAAAACTTTCGAAGACCATCTTAAGCACCAACTTTCACTGTTATTCGGAAGTGACAATAAAATATTAGAAGGCTACAATAAAGGAGACAAGGCAATGTATGATAAATATTTTGGATATAGATTATTTAAAAGACTTAGAAATTATACTCAACATTACGGTTTACCTATAAGAACAATTAGCTTTTCGCGTCGTGGTCAAAGTAAAAATTGTAAATTGGAAATCTATTCGGTAAGTCCTCTAATGAATAAGAAAGAATTATTACAATATAAAGGCTGGAGTTCCTTGAAAGATGAAATAAATAATCTTGCAGACAGCATTGATATTAGAGAATACGTAAATGAATTCTTCCATGCTTTCAAATTAATATTTAAAGAAGTTCAAGAAATATTATCTACTAAATACATAATTTCAAAAGCAAAACTTGATCAATTATATAATGAATGTTTAATTCATTCAGCTGATGATATTGATAAATATAAAGCACTATCGTTAGCAGTATATATTAAAGCCAATAGTGATGATAAAGATAAATTGATGCTTCCTAAGGATACAATTAACAGAATAGATAGATTTGAGCTAAGAAATATATCGAATTCTAATATAAAGGATTCCGTTTCTTTTTCTCTTAAGATCGATAATATTCCATTATAATTTGTTTTATAATTAAGTATGCCTATTTATTTTACAGATAGACTATTCCAATAATAATTTTGTTAGCCAAATATCATTATTATAATTACCACATCATGGCTAATAAATGGATAATCTGATTTGGCCAGATATAGCAAGTTGCCTTTAAGGTGAAGTTATGGATTATAAAGTGTTTAAGTATTTAAGTTTATTCATTCTATCTATAATTTTTTTTCACAGTTGTACTAAGGATAATATTACAAATCCTATTGAAACCAATACTGGAATAAACTTAATAAACGGTAAAATAGAAAATTGGACATATGGAGATAGCATCACAATCATAGCGAGTACATATGCAAGTATTTATAGTCAAGGTGATTCCTTATATATTTTTGGCATATCAAAAGTTAATAAGGATGGTAACTTTATCATTTCGCTCAATAGGCCACCGAATATATTAAACATAGAATATGCAAATGGCGCTTATACTTTTTCAGATACAGGAGCAAAGTTTACTTTATTAAATTTAATGCTATTTACACCAAATGGGTCCTTATTTTCGAATATTTATAATGCAAGTGATAATTACGATCAATTATATCATGTTGGCGGATATTATATTTATTTCGAATATGCAGATAGAGATGTCATTTTGACAGGGAAAGATTATTTAAATAATAAACTTGGTTCTATAATTATAAGTCATCATATTGTTTTTAAGAAAGGCTGGAACAGGATTAGCACAAAGATAATTTCAATAGATAATAATGTATATAATTTTGTGAGAGAAGTAAACGATACACTGGGAGGTAAATGGTTTCTTGAATAATTTTTATCATAAGGTCTCATTTATTGTTCAATTCCAAATGGTTTTTCAATGTATGTAATTAAGTGACTCTAAGTTTAACTTTTTAAAATAATTATTGTGTAGAAGCATAGACTGAACTTTAACCACAAACTGGGCCATAGTTTAGCCGTAATACTTATCCGGGGACTGATTATTTATTCGATATTATATTGATATATAATATAATATTTGTAAAATGTACGAGAAGTTAATAATGATAACAGTAAGGGTATCATCAAAATATCAGGTTGTAATTCCAAAAGAAATACGGCAAAAGATGAAATTAAAACCCGGGCAAAAACTGCAAATTTTTCAATCGGGTGACAGGATTGAATTTCTCCCATTAAAAGACATTAAAGATGCCCGTGGAATTTTAAAAGGTATGAATACCGATATTGAAAGGAATGGGAACTAAAAAAGTAATTCCATATAAAAATAGACTAATTGTTTTCATAACAATGAAACAATTCAACAATGCAGCAATAGCAACTTTAGAAATCATCCACCAGTTCAAATTCTTTTTCAGGAAGTTTATATCTTCTCCTTTTTGATTCCTTAAGCAGTTCTAACTTTACAAAAATAAACCCGTCAATACAGTTCTGAAAACTGCAGTCAACGGAAAAATCCGAAAAGCTTACTCCCCCTTCTTCGCACAGCCCGGTGTACTGCTTATATAATATCGGGATTGGAAGCCCGTATATTTTTAATAACTTTTTAACAGTCTGCAAATCCTCTTTATAATCGGTACCGGCTAAAGTTACGCTTAAATTATTTTCCACTTTACCCGGGATGAAATATTTGTTTTTTGCAAACGCAGCGGGATTATTGCCGCCAAACCATTTCTTATAGAAGTAAACCAATAAGTTTTTAGCTTCTTCAGGATATTTATTGCTTATACTTACTGCGCCGAAAAGATATTTTATATTATCAAGGCCGCTTAAGTACATGCCTATTCCCTGCCACAGTGCATCCAGCGCATTTGTATTCCAGTATTTAGCCTGCACAAAACTTCTGCCAAGCTCCACACATTCCGGCAAAACCTGGACAAGTTCATCGGTGTAATTAAAAAGTGTTGCTGTATAGAAACCGCCTGCTCCTGTTTTTTCAACAATATCCCTGCCGCATGCAAGCCTGTATGCGCCGGCAATTTCTAATTCTTTTTCATCCCATAGCACTATATGATGATAATAGCGATCATACTTATCAATATCTATTTTCTGGCCCGTCCCCTCGCCTACTTTCCTGAATGTAATTTCCCTAAGCCTTGCTATCTCAGTCACCGCGTCCGGCGCGGTTTCATAGCGGACTAAAAATATTTTTTTGCTGTCGGCAGACTCGCCCAGCAACTCACTGTTATCGATTTGCTTTTTCAGCGCTTTCCTGTTTACCGGCTGCACAATATTTTTGTTTGTTTTAAATACTCCCTTTTTGCCCCTGCCGATTAACATTACATGTTTCTTCAACAGTTTTGTGTTGTACTTTTCCTTCCAGTAAGTTGAGTTAAACGCTTCGCTTGGAATAGGGTCGCCGATTTTAATAAGCGCAGCCTTGCCGTTCTTATTAAATATTTCATGCGGCAGCAAGATTGTAGAAAATTTTTTATTCAGTACCGATGCAGCGTAAAACAGGAATGAATTTTTTGCTTTTACGTAAACCGGTAAGACAGGCGCATTAAATTTTTTAGACAGGAACAAAGCGCCCTTTTTCCAATCGGGATCTTTAATTCCATTTAAAGTCGGCCTTGATACTTCCCCCGCTGGAAATATTATAATAGCTTCTTCATTCAGCAAAGAGCGGCTAATCTGCTGTACATTCTTCCGCTGCATTTTGGGATCGTCTATATTATATGTAAGAAATACCCCGCTCATGTTCTCAACATTCTTAACGATATCGTTAACAACTATCTTTACATCGCTTCTTACTTCGCTTACCATCTTCAGCAGTACACAGCCGTCTATTCCACCAAG
>JARLHB010000466.1 GCA_031292465.1 Ignavibacteriaceae bacterium | reverse complement strand
TGCAGAGCTGGTAGGAAGGAAACATAAACCGATGAATCGGTTGAAGGGGGCAGTTGTTGTACCGTTTACCCACGATTAAAATCGTGGGCTGCTTTAAACTGAAATAAGGCAGCCCATAGCTTCAGCTATGGGCTTATAAAAGGGACTTACTCTACTTTATCTTCATCAAGATTATCATGATCGTCCCCGCCTAAGCTGTAGTAATTATTCTCTTCGTCTTCGCTTCCGTTATCTTCCTGCGCGTCATCCAGTTCAGAGCCCGGTACATCAAGGTCGTTGCCGGTAGTATCTTCATAAGTTTTTATTGCATTTTGTTTTGCTAATCTCTTATAAGGTTTTTTAATCGCTGATGTTTCTTCCGGATTAACGTCTTCTTCTTTATCTTTATTGTAAATGTCTTCGCTTGCGGGATAGCTCGGGTAGTCAGGAAAATTATTTTCTTCATTGCCAAAAGCTATTTGCTTTTTAATATCTGTTTTGGCAAATGGGGATGCAGGCCTTTTATAATTCATTTTATGGTTTTTCATTTTAGTCTCTTTTTGAGCAATTCTTTCAATTGGTTATTAAATAATTACGCAATGAAAGTACATTTTGAAAGACGGGTATTCAATCAGGCAAAAGGATGAAAAAGGGTCTAATCCTTTAACATGACTTTTCTATGAGGCGGGGAAGCTTATCTATGTATTTGAAGATATAATCAGCTGTACAGCAGTAAAATATCAGCGGCTTTATGAATGCGCACCGGTTATTGCTGCCTGTCTTACGGCAGAAGCGGGTTTATCAATCCTTTTACGTATAAATACGGCGAGTAATATATTAACAATGCATACCGCACAAAGCGCAAATGTAAATACAGCCCAGCCGTATTTGTGCATAATTACACCGGAGCTTGTTCCAAGAAAGCTTGATCCCGCGTAATAGAATAAAAAGTACAGTGATATTGAAGCCGGCTTGTCTGTCTTTGAATACAGCGCTACAATTTTACTTGCTAAAGTATGGGCCCCGAAAAAGCTTGCAGTGAATATGCCCAATCCAAGGAGTATAAGAATAATATTTGAAGTAAGCATTAAAAGCAGTCCTGCCAGTGACAATGCAACCATGCCCGGCAAAACTTTTTGTGAATTGAATTTATCCGAAAGTGCACCGGCAGACATAGAACCTGCGGAACCGGCTAAGTACATCAGGTAAAATAACGCCAGTATTTCATGCGGTAAAAAGAACGGGGCTGCCTGCATGCGGTAAGAAAGATAATTATATATGCTTACAAAACTGCCCAGAATAAGAGCTGCAAGAAAATATAAAGAAAGCAAAAGCGGGTTGCGCAAATACATCTTCATAACTTTAAGCTTTTGGAATGTATCGGTTTTGTAAGGATTGAAATGCCTGGAAGCAGGAACTTCCGTTACAAACAAAACGCCGAATATAAAACACAGTACACCTATTGTGCCTGCCGCCCACCGCCATGAAAGCCACCCGGTTATTAAAGTTGCAACTATACGTCCGCTCATTCCTCCAATAGCATTGCCGGTTATATAAAGGCTGGTTGCTTTGCCCATAGCTGACGGGTGAACTTCTTCTGCTATATACGTCATGGCAACAGAAGCCGACCCTGAAAGAAGAAACCCTTTAAACATATTTACCGAAATGAGAACCGGGAATGATGTTACAAATGCAGAAAAAACCGTAAGGATTGACGAGCATACCAGCGCAAGCCCTATAAGGCGCTTACGTGAAGTCCTGTCCGCAAATAAAGCCCCGGCAAATAATCCTGCTGCTATGCCTATAGTTGAAAATGAGACTGTAAAACTGCTCTCTGCAGGGTTTATCGAAAATTCTTTACCTATTGCCGGCAGGATGGGCTGAAATAAATAAAGCTGCATGAAACAGGAAAGACCTGATAGAAAAATTCCCCGTGTAATCTTATTAAATTCTTTATTGCTTTTTGTTATTCTGTTGTCTTTTGCATCGTGATCATTCTTAATCATCCGGATCAATTTACCTTTCTTATACAAAATCAGAACTCAGGCACAGGATTATGCATAAGTACGAATGTATGTCTTCCTAAATTGTTTTTTTCAAACTATAAATTTAAACAACTTATATGTAAAATTTAAGTAGCAGATGTGACATGATAAATACTGAATTGATAAAAATAATCCGTCATGCGCCGCAGAGCGGTTCTTTTGTTTTATTATTTAATCTTACACGTTGTGCGTAATATCGATAAAAATTATTTCAGCCTGCATTTTATTTGTATCGTTCCGGGATTAGGAATAAATCCCCTAAAGTATGACGGGGTTTCCATTTTGACAATGGCTTGTTCTTCTATAGGCATTTCGCCCAGGTGGGACTGGCAAAAGCTAATGTTATTGCAAATTTTCTTATAACACACTTACTATTGGAAAAGTTGACACTCGATGTGTTATTGCTTATATTTATAAGCTAAATTTTGAATGAAATTCATTTAAAAAGTGAATTTGCATATAAAGAAGCAAGAAATTAACACCGCGGGGTGGAGCAATTGGTAGCTCGTCG
>JARLHB010000465.1 GCA_031292465.1 Ignavibacteriaceae bacterium | reverse complement strand
TTTCAGGTCCCTTAAGTCTTTTATTACTTTTGTTAGTTCATTTCGTACTTGTTTTAAATTCTCTAATAAATGTCCTAATGTTAACTTTATTCCTTCCTGTCTAAATTCAAGCTCTGACAAATATGTAATAAATTTTCCGCTCCAATGCTTTAGTTCATCATTTCCAGGTATTTTTATCCCAACAAAATTTAATAATGACTTTATCCGGTTCTTCAGACGTGTTTGATCTTTTGTTATTTGTATCCTTAGCCGGCTTAATGATCTTATTGCTTCATCTTCTTCACTTGGTATATAAATACCTTCTATATTATTACTGCCAAGCTCTCTTACTAACTTTCGTGAATCTATTGTATCGGATTTGTTTTTCTTTTCTTTATTTTTTGTCGGAACATCTGCCGGATTTACAATCATATTCTTTATACCAAGGGCTCTTAACTGCCTGTCGATCCAGTATCCACAGAATCCAGCCTCATATACACTTATATAGGTCCCGTTGGGGTAATTCTTGTTCAAATATTTTGATAATTCTTCAGGCTCTGGATTCATTGAAAATGTCTTTAATTGTATCCCTTCGTATTGTATTGTCACTGACCAACTTTTCTTATGGACATCTATACCGACAAATATTGGTTGTCTTGTAAAATCTAATTTGCTATTTTCCATAACGGCATCCTTTACTGTTTTATTCTTAATTAGATGATTTATTTAAATCAATTTTATCTAATTTACAGAAAGGATGCCTTTTTATTTTACTTTTTAAACATAATATCTGCACCCCTCCCAAGAGGGGATTTTAGTTGTTAGATGTGTAATATTTTTATGCTAACGTACTTGAATGGGGTTCAGACGATCGAACATAATTTTAGATTAAATATTTTTATTTTCCCTTGATATTTATACAATAATTGACAAATTTATAAGAACTATTTTTACGTTTTAAATTGTTTAATGAGGGATAAAGTAATATTGTAGTAGAAAAGGGCAATACCAACATATTAATCATGTACAAAGTATTTACGAAATAATATTATTATTTATAATAATTATAATATCAATAGTCATAAATTATAATTATATAATTAAAATACTAATAACATTAAAATTATATATGAAAAATCTTAGAAGAAAAATATTTCTATTCTTAGAAAGATTATCTTTTTTACAACTTCTTTCTTCTTTTTTTATTATTGTTATTTTATTTGCTATTTGTTATAGCGTCTTTTCGCCTGGAGATAATGGTATAAGGACAATAATCCAGGAAAGATTCGATTTCGGGAAAAGTATTTATTTTAGTTTAGTAACAATCTCTTCACTTGGTTATGGCGATATGCAACCTATGGGTATTTCAAGATGGCTTTCCGTATGTGAAGTTCTTTTAGGTTTGTCCATTATGGGAATGCTAATTGCGAAGCTCACTTCATCAAGATTATCATATCATGTTAAAAGACTTTATGTAAGTGATTCCAATCGTCAACTTTCACAATATTTATCTAGGCTTACGAAAGTTACTACAGAAATAAATAATATCATTCTTATATATTCATCAAAATTTGCTGATATTCCCAATAGAAATACTAAAACTTCACGAGAGAAACTTAAAGCTAATTTAGAGGAAGCAAGACAATGCCTTTCCATGAATTATTTTGAATATATACAATCTATTAAAGAACTCAAGTCATACATTAATATAGAAGTAAGCAGTAGTGATTTCTTGTCGGAAATTTCTCATGATATACTTGAAAGCATTAGTAGCTGCACTTCTGATTTTGTAAAAAATTCCTATCAGTTTCTTACTAGTATTTCTGATAACAAACGAGGATGGTTGTTATATGGTGAACCCGGTAAACGCTTTCAAATACTATTGGATGAAATAACGGAATTTTGTAAAATAGTACAAAAATCTTCAAAAGATAATCAAATTAATCTATATTTTAGTAGTATAGAAAGTGATTGTATAAAAAGTAAAAACGATATTATTATTGTATCAATTGCAATATTTGATATAAATCCACCTGATCAAATTATTGATGTGTCAACAGAACTACAATCGATATAAATATTTAATTGGAGTATAGATGAAAGTTTTTTGGAATAAATGTCAAGGTGATGCATGGTGTAAACTGAATTCAGTAAACCTTGAACATGCTCATTTTGACCACATGGAAGGGGTATACATAATATGGCATGGAGGAAATGATGCCTGGACAGTAAGAGTTGGCCAAGGATTTATTCGGGATAGATTACGCGACCATAGGTCAAATCAAGAAATTCAACATTATAGTAACTTGATCCTTTATGTCACTTGGGCTAGTGTACCATTTGAGCAAAGAAATGGCGTTGAAAAATATTTATCAGATGTTCTTAAGCCAAAAATTGGTGAAAGGTTTCCTGATATAACTCCTATTAATATTAATTTACCATGGTAATAAATTATGGCTGAAGCAAAAATTAATGCAGAATGTATTATTGGTATTCCTACTTGTGGGTATGCTTTTAACAGTAGTCGAATGGCATTTATTGCTACACCAGCAGACGAAGAATTTCAGTTAGAAATTGACATACTTTTAGATTTACTAAAGGAAAAAGATTATGAAGGTTATGTTGCTCTTCGACAAATTGATCCAGGTAAATTTGCTTTTTGTACAAAAATATGTTCAAAAATTATCACATCACAATTTTGTATTGTAATGCTTAATTCATCAGCCCATAAAACGGAACCTTTAGTTAAAATACCTAATCCGAATGTGCATCTAGAATATGGTTTGGCTCTTGCCTTTAAGAAGTTCGTTCTCCCTTTTCAAAGAGAAGGTGACACATTGCCATTTAACATTCAACCTCTTGATACCATACTATATAACAGGAAAAATTTTAAAGACATTGCAAATGAGTCAATTGACAAAGCAATTCTGGCAACCAGCACTACTTCAAGACCTACAAGATCAATAACATCGAATGAATTGCTCTGAATTGTACCCCATATTGTAGACAAATAGAAAAGCAACTATATTAATATAAAAAATATAGGAGCAATAATTATGTCAGAGTCAAAAGCCAGGAAAAGATATGACCGTGAGTTTAAGCTATCGGCAGTAAAGCTGGTACT
>JARLHB010000464.1 GCA_031292465.1 Ignavibacteriaceae bacterium | reverse complement strand
GTCTTTTTGAATCAGGCTGTAAAAGATGCGCAGGCAAATTTGGATAAAACAAAAGCTCAATACGTCCAATCTGAAAAAAATTATGTACGCGAGAAAACCTTGTTCGACAAGCAGCTTGAATCAGAAGCAAATTATGATGTAGCTCTTGCAAGCCTGGATTCGGATAAAGCCTTAGTTAGGCAGGCTCAGGTTGCATTAGACAAAGCTAAATTAAACCTGCAACTAGCAACTATTTCAGCACCTATCAGTGGAGTCGTTATCAACAGGCAGGTGTCTGTCGGCCAGACTGTTGCTGCAAGTTTCTCATCGCCTACTTTATTTACTATTGCAAATGACCTGACAAAAATGCAGGTGGAAACCATTGTTGATGAGTCCGATATAGGGAAAGTAACTGTAGGGCAGCCGGCTAATTTTACTGTAGATGCCTACGCTGATGATAACTTTTCAGGGGCTGTTTCACAGATCAGGCTGGCTCCTCAAATTGTTCAGAATGTTGTAAACTATACTGTAGTTATAAGCGTTAATAATGACAGCTTAAAACTTATGCCGGGTATGACGGCTAATGTAAAAATACTGGTAGGACAAGAAAAAAATGTTCTAAAAGTATCCAATCTTGCTTTAAGATTTCAACCACCACCTGACTTAGTTGATTCAATCAAACTAAAAGAAATGCGGAATATACTCAGAGCAGATTCAAAAGGATCAGGAAGTGCAGCATATCAGAGAAGTAATGATTCCACAAGCCAAATTCCAACCGGGCAAACCGGGCAGGGTATGCTTGTGAACATGGAGAAAAATAAGTTCCAAATGATGAGAGATTCTATTATTAAAGTTCACGGCGGTAAGATGAGTAAAGATCAGATGGCTTCAGAATTTAACAAAGCGTATGAAAAAATAAAAAAATCATCGGAACAAAAACCACCAGTTAATGTTCAACCACGAGGAACAAAAGCAGCAAATAATTTTACTATTGTAAGCCGCTATCCTCAATATCAGAAAAGGTCTGATGATATAACAGATAAAATCATTGCCGGCAGAGTATGGATATTAAACAAGGATGGTAATCTGGAGCCCGTATTTGTTAAAATAGGCTTAAGCGATGGGAAAGCATCTGAAATTATTTCGAATAATGTAAAAGATGGAGAGCAAATAGTAATTAGTGCGGATTCTAATAATGGTCAAACTACTACCCAGCAAAAGAATCCGCTTGCAGGCCAGCAGCAGGGCCAGGGCCAGAATAGAGGAAGATAATTTTATATGAACTCTATCTTATCACCTGAATCTTGCGGTATAAACTCTGACTTAGAGAAGCTCTCCGGTGTAGAAAAAAATTCTTCAGGCCAGAATAATGCAAATGACAGCCTGATTAAAATAGATCATCTTGTAAAGACATATAAGATGGGTGATGTTGAAGTTCATGCTTTAAGAGGAGTTTCATTTAATGTATCCCGCGGGGAATTTGTTGCAATTATGGGCGCTTCAGGTTCTGGTAAATCCACCTTTATGAACATTCTCGGCTGCCTTGATAAACCGACTAAAGGTACTTATTTATTAGATAATATAAATGTTGGTAATCTTTCAAGGGATGAACTTGCACTAATCAGGAATAAAAAATTAGGATTTGTATTTCAGGGATTCAATTTGCTTAGCCGAACTACAGCATTAGAAAATGTAGAGCTTCCTTTATTCTATAATTCTACTTCAACCAAACTGCGAAAAGAAAAATCAATTGAGGCATTAAAAAAAGTAGGCCTTGCAGAAAGAATTTATCATTATCCCAATCAGCTTTCAGGTGGGCAGCAGCAAAGGGTTGCTATTGCAAGAGCCCTTGTAAATGATCCCTCCATTGTTCTTGCCGATGAACCTACAGGAAACCTAGACAGCAGAACAAGTATTGAAGTAATGGAAATATTTCAGAAGCTGAACGAGCAGGGGATTACAATTATTCTTGTTACTCACGAACCTGATATAGCATTATTTACAAAACGCCATATAGTTTTCCGTGACGGTAAAATAAAGTCAGATAAATCAAATAGTGAACCTAAGAATGCAACCGAAGAACTAAAAACAATTCCATCAGTAGATGATGAGGTGGAAGAATGAAAGAACTAAATATATTTGTAGCTGCTTTCCGCGCTTTGCAGCGAAATAAACTGCGCTCTTTTCTTACAATGCTTGGTATTATAATCGGTGTTGGCGCAGTTATTACAATGCTTGCAATAGGGCAGGGTGCAGAATACTCGGTTAAGGAACAGATCGCTTCGCTTGGCACGAATGTACTTATTATTTCCCCGGGTTCACAGCAACAGGGCGCAATTAGAGTAGGCGCAGGTTCTATGACTACTTTAACTCAGGATGATGCTCAAGCTATTCCAATCGAATGCCCCGCAGTTGCCTATGTTTCACCGGATACAAGAGCAAATGGTCAGGTAATTGCTGAAAATTTAAATTGGGCTACGGGCATTGAAGGGGTCGGTGTCGATTATTTACAAATAAGAGAGTGGGAAATTGAGTATGGAGATCTATTTACCGATCAGGATGTAAAAGCGTCTGCTAAAGTTTGCGTTTTGGGAACAACTGTAGCTGATAATTTATTCCCTGATTCAAATCCGGTAGGCCAGACTATCAGGATAACTAATGTTCCGTTTAAAGTGACCGGGGTACTGGCAAAGAAAGGTCAGAATGCTATGGGGCAGGATCAGGATGATATTATTCTTGCTCCGTTTACAACGGTATTGTACAGGCTTTCCCGCTTCCCATACTTAAGAGCGATAATTGTGTCTGCAACCAGTCCGAATAATATTGAGCTGGCTCAGAAACAGATAACTGAATTATTAAGGATGAGGCATAAAATTGCTGGTGTTAATAACGATGATTTTACAATTCGTAATCAATCCGATTTGGCTACCGCTGCTACAGCCACATCTCAAATACTTACAATATTATTAGCAAGTATTGCTTCTGTTTCATTACTCGTTGGTGGAATTGGAATTATGAATATCATGCTTGTATCCGTTACAGAACGAACAAGAGAAATAGGTATAAGAATGTCTGTAGGCGCAAGAGGAAGAGATATTCTAACACAATTCTTAATAGAGGCATTGGTTCTAAGTTTACTTGGAGGCATAATAGGAATCCTTTTCGGTGTAGGAGGATCTAAAATAATATCCAGTTTTGCAGGATGGCCGACATTTATTACTGCGTTTTCAATTGTATTGTCTTTTGGCTTTTCAATTGTTATTGGAATATTCTTCGGATTTTATCCTGCAAGAAAAGCTGCTATGCTTAACCCGATTGATGCGCTTAGATATGAATAAATTAGTACTCAAAAGTTTTGAAATAACGTACAAGATCTTCTCAAATGAGGATTGTATTTTATAAATATTTAGAAAATATGATTATAAAAGAAAGACTAAAAATGAAATATTTAATATTATTTTTGGTAGTAATTTCTCTGCCGTTATTAGCCCAGAAGAAGAAAAATAATGTAAAAATAGATGTAAAAATTCAGATGACGGAATGGATGGCAAAAATATCTTCAGATCCGGAATTGCGGGAAGCAATGATAGAAATGATTCTGGATAATACAAAAGGCAACAAGGAAGAAATGACGAAGTTTGGCAGTACCATAATGAATAACCCGGAAATGAATTCTATAATTGCCGGTATGGTGCAAAGAGAGACGAGTAGTGGCAATGTTTCAGTACAGTCCCTCAACATGGCAGGAGACAGCACTAAAACAATGAAAACGGCTGCTAACAAATTAAGCAGTCAAAAATGAAATAAATATACAACAGAAAAATTATGATTGAACCAAAAGTATTTTATAGAAAATTAGATTCTTTATTAAGCAAAATAAATTTAGTAAAATCCGGTGCGGATTTCCTTTTTACAATTGTAAATGAGCTTGGAAAAACTTTCGGAAATGATCTTCATATCGGAAAGGGGCGTATCTATGAAAAGGATACAAGCGGGTATGCCTTAATATCTCCGATTACAGATCTTGAGAAAGTAGATATTGAAACAAATCTTGTCACAAACTCAAAATCCGTGCAATTAGTATTAAATAATAAGACGTATATCTTCGATGGCCCCGGATTCGGCATCGGCATAAAAGATAATGATAAGAAAGAATATGCTATACCTGCCGCTATCTCAATACAAAATCAGGATCATGAATGGATTGTAATTTTTGAGTTAAAAAACGGGTGGATACGTGAAGAGATTGAATTTTGTCTTAATACGGTAAGGTCAGTAATTAATTACAGGCTTTTATCCGAATCGATAAAAAACGAATACGAACAAGCTTATCTTATTCAAAAAAGTTTATTGCCCACATCTTCGCCCATAATTGCCGGTTATCAAATTGCCGGAAATTCGCGGCAGGCAGAACTTGTAGGCGGCGACATTTTTGATTATTACAAATTCAATGAAGAAGAATTCGGATTCTGTATTGGCGATGCCAGCGGACATGGGATACCTGCCGCGCTACTGGCGCGTGATGCAATTATAGGCCTGCGCATGGGGTTGGAAAACAGCATGAAGATGGTATATACGCTAAAAAAATTAAACAGAGTAATATTCCAAAGTGTTTACTCCACAAGATTCATTTCGCTTTTTTATGCTGAAATGGAATTAAACGGTAATTTATTTTATGTAAATGCCGGCCATCCTTCGCCTATACTGATTAATAAAGATGATGAGGTAACTGAACTTGAATCAACCGGCCTTATTTTCGGCGCTCTTCCTGAAATTGAACTCCGGCGAACTTATATAAAAATACGCCACGGCAGCGTACTTGTATTATTTAGTGACGGAATTGTGGAAAGACAAAACGAGAATGGCGATGAGTTCGATTTAAAACGTTTAAAAGAAGTTATCACTAAAAACAAGAATATGGATGCAGAAGAAATACTGAATTCTATTTTTCAAACGGTATACGAATTCGGTAATAATAAGAAATGGGAAGATGATGCTACCGTAGTGGTAATTAAAAGACTTGAGTAGTACATCAGCCGGGGAGAATAGATCCTATCTTCATAACTCCAAAGGATTAATCCATTTTCCATCCGTTAGAGTAATTTAAAGTTGAGCCTGATTTTTGTACTTTTTTGCAGATAAAATTGAATGGTAATATTCGGATAGTAAATAAGAAGTTTGTTCGTTAGGTTCTCTCTCTCCCGGTTGTGCAGCGTGCAGATGTGGAAAGCCACATGCACGCTGCTATCCGACCGACCAGGATTCAAAAATATTAAACAGTTTGCAGCTTTTATAGAAATGGAATTAATTGTTCCATAAGAAAACAATTCCCCCAAAAAAGAGAAATTAAATGAATATTCTATTAGTATATCCAATGTACCCCGATACATTCTGGAGTTTTAAACATGCACTTAAATTTGTTTCAAAAAAAGCAAGTTTTCCACCATTAGGACTTTTAACAGTTGCCTCTATGCTGCCCAAAGATTGGTGTAAGAAACTAATTGACATGAATGCGAATGACTTGACAGACGATGATATTATTTGGGCAGATTTTGTTTTTATCAGTGCGATGTCTATACAAAGCGAGTCGGCAAATCTGGTAATTGAAAGATGTAAAATATTAAATGCAAAAATTGTAGCAGGGGGACCATTATTTACCAGCAGTCCTGAATATTACAAAGATGTAGATCATCTGGTTCTTAATGAAGCCGAAATTACTCTTCCGCAGTTCCTAAATGATCTAAGCAACGGAAAGCCTAAGCAAAAATATACTTCGGATGAATGGGCGGAAATTACAACAACTCCGCTGCCGCAATGGGATCTTATATCAATAAATAATTATACTTCGATGAATGTACAGTATTCGCGCGGATGCCCTTATGACTGCGATTTCTGCAATATTACGGTACTGTATGGCAGACGGCCTCGAACTAAAACAAAAGGGCAGGTAATTGCAGAATTAGATGCCTTGTATTCTTACGGCTGGCGGGGCCCCGTATTTTTTGTAGATGATAATTTCATTGGCAACAAAGTAAAATTAAAAAGAGAAATACTCCCGGCAATTATTGAATGGAATGAAAAAAAGGCAAATCCGTTTTACTTTAATACGGAGGTATCGATAAATCTTGCCGATGATAATACGCTTATGCAGCTTATGGTTAAAGCAGGTTTTGAAGCGGTATTTATAGGAATCGAAACTCCAAACGAAGAAAGTTTAGCCGAATGTAACAAGACTCAAAATATAAACCGGGATTTGATTTCGAGTATAAAGAAAATACAGGAATTCGGCCTGGAAGTTCAGGGAGGGTTTATTGTTGGATTTGATAATGATACGCCGACAATTTTTAATAAACTTACAAATTTTATTCAGGAAAGCGGCATTGTAACAGCTATGGTTGGGTTGTTAAATGCGCCTAACGGAACAAAACTTCAGAAAAGGCTGATTAGTGAAGGAAGATTGCTGAACGATTTTACCGGGAATAATACTGATTTTTCAATTAATTTTATTCCACGGATGAATCCTAAAATACTTCTGGATGGCTACAAGAAAGTGTTAAACACTATTTACTCGCCTAAATATTATTATGAACGTGTAATGCGTTTTCTGAAGGATTTTGAACCTAAGAAGAAGAAGGTCTTTCACCTTAATCCGAATTATATACTCGCATTATTCAAATCCATATTAAAATTGGGCGTTATTGGCGAAGAAAGAATTTATTACTGGAAATTATTCTTTTGGTCATTATTCCGTAAACCGCAGCTATTTTCCTTAGCAATATTGTTTACTGTTTACGGATATCATTTCAGAAAAATTTCTAATGATTATTATTAAAAATGTTTTTACTGCATAGTATAATAATAAATTTTATGTGCTAAATATTTAATCACTAAAGACAAAGGACAAAATGAAACCTAATATTGAAATATCCGATAAGAACCTGAAAGAAGTTGCAACGCTTTTAAATACCCTGCTGGCAGATGAATATGTGCTTTATACAAAAACACGCAATGCACACTGGAATATTCAAGGTGACAATTTTATTGAATTGCACAAGTTTTTTGAAAGTCAATATGACGCTTTGGACATAATTATTGATGATACTGCTGAAAGAGTACGGGCGCTTGGGCATTTTGCAATTGGTTCATTAAGAGACTTCTTAAATGTTACTCAGTTGAATGAACAAAATGAAGATTTCACCGATCAGAAACATATCATAAAAACATTACTGGAAGATCATGAGTCGGTTATCCATACATTAAGGAACCATATTACTATTATAACCGAAGAATATAAAGATCTTGGTACTGCCGATTTTGTGACCGGACTAATGGAGCAACATGAAAAGATGGCGTGGATGCTTAGAAGTTATCTATAAGAATGAACTTAATATAAGTTAACTGCAAATTTCGCTTATGAACTGAAAGTTGCAATAGTCTTGGATAGAGAGCGTATAGACTTTTAGGCTGAAATTGTAAGACAACCATGTGGGTTGTCTTACAATAAAAGGAATAATTCTTTCCTTCCCCTTGTGAGCGGTTGAATTAATAAGTGCATTCATGCAGATTAATAAAATGCTACTGGCTGAATTGTACCCCATATTGTAGACAAATAGAAAAGCAACTATATTAATATAAAAAATATAGGAGCAATAATTATGTCAGAGTCAAAAGCCAGGAAAAGATATGACCGTGAGTTTAAGCTATCGGCAGTAAAGCTGGTACT
>JARLHB010000044.1 GCA_031292465.1 Ignavibacteriaceae bacterium | reverse complement strand
GCAGAGGTTATTGAAACAGCCGACAAAGTAAAACATAATTTTGAAAGGCTAATAAAAAAGACAATTGAATTACTGTAATATTTCCAGAAGGAAATTACTTTATTAAGTATCAGATAACATCAAAATATTTAATATACTCTGCCTCAAAAAAAACTAATTCAGTCCAGATAAATAAAAATTTATGCCCCTTGCTAATAAATAAAATGCGGTGTAATTTTCTTAAATGATTTCGAAAACGTTTAAGTAAAGTAAAATGATTTTTATTTAACTTGTAACTTATGTGGCGAAGCTGTATTTGAATTATTCCCCGCACTAACTTTTATAACGGTTCCTTTTTTAAGGTTATAAAAACCTGGTTATAATCAGCATGAACTTGTTATTCTATTTAATAGAGATTAATTTTAATTAAAATTCAAAAAACATTTTTAAATAAGCAATGAATATTAAAAGTAAACCAAGAAAAAAATTAACTTTAAAAGATATTGCCAAATTAATTTCAGTTACGCCTGCAACTGTATCCAAAGCCTTAAGAGACAGCGATGACATATCGGCTGAGATGAAAGAGAAAGTAAAAAAAATTGCAAAGGAAATGGGTTACCGTCCGAATATTCTTGCAAGATCATTGATAAGTAACAAGAGCAGAATTTTAGGCGTATTAATCCCAGACTTGCGTATTTCATTCTTCTCTGAAGCAGTAAGGGGTATGTATGAAGAAGCAAGCCGCAAAGGTTATGAAACTATTTTAATGGTTCATGATGAGAGTAGGGATAAAGAAAAGCAAAAGTTGGAATTCTTATCAGATATTAATGTTGACGGAATATTATTAAATGCTACCGGCGGCAAAGGTAATTATCCTTTATATAATGACCTGGCTGAAGAAGGAATTAAATTTGTCTGCTGGGACAGGAAGCTGGAAGATTTGCCTTTTAAATCTGTAACTATAGATGATAAAAAAGCGTCTTACGAGCTGACGACAAAAATAATAAACGCCGGAAGATCAAATATTCTGTTCCTGGGCCCGAACACAGGCATACCGGTTGCTAAGAACAGATTTGAAGGTTATAAGTTAGCACTGAAAGAGCATGGCATACCATTTAAATCTTCGCTGGTAGTTCAAACTTTCAGAAACTTTAATGACAGCTATAAAAAAATGTGCTCCTTACTTAAAAAAAGGATTAAAATTGACGGAGTTGTGAGCGTAGGCGGATTAATAACTTACGGTGCAGGCAAAGCAATACTTGATAATAATTATTCAATTCCGGAAGATGTAGTCTTAGGTGAGTTTGGCGATAATGATATTGTTTCCAGGTTAGGAGTACCGTTTTATACAGTAAACCAAAATCCTTACAAAATAGGCAAAGCTTCTGTTGATCTGCTTATTAAAATTATAGAATCTAAAGAGAAAGAAGATTCTTTGCACAATATTATAATTGAATCTGAAATTATAAAAAGATAGTTAAACCCCTTTCCATTCATTTAATTCCTTCCGGTAGAATCTGTTTTATTAAAGACAACATTTATTCTGTCATGTTTCGTTCCGTGTTATTTGTAATAACCGGAACCGGGAATTGTACAAAACAAAAACTTAAAATATAGATACTGAATCTAAATAATCGAGGGAACTACATTATGAAAAATACAGTTCATTATAAATTTGCATTTCTTTTTTGTTTGCTAATAAGTTCATTCGTCTTTTGCGGCAACAAAGAAAGTGATATTAAAGCAACGTATCTCCGCTGCGAGTATAAAGAGAACCCTGTAACCGATGCTTCAAAGCCAAGGCTTAGCTGGGTATTAAATTCAATTCAGAGGGGGCAGGTGCAAACTGCTTACAGAATATTGGTTGCTTCAACGCCGGATAAACTTTATGACGGGAAAGCGGATTTGTGGGATACTAAGAAGGTGCTGAGCGATAAAACTTATCAGGTTGAGTATGATGGGCAGCCGCTTCAATCACGGGAAACTTGTTATTGGAAGGTAATGAGCTGGGATAAAGACGGCAACCCCGGCACATGGAGTAAGCCAGCTAAATGGGAAATGGGTTTATTAAATGAAACAGACTGGACCGGCGAGTGGGTAGGATTAAATTTGAATAACCTTGGCAAAGGTAAAGTTTATAATCTGCCTCCGGCACCTTTTTTAAGAAAAGATGTTGTTATTAATAATGAAAAAATAAAAAAAGCCAGGTTATATGTTACGGCTAAGGGCCTTTATCAATTCTATATTAATGGTAAAAAGGTAGGAAATGATTTCCTGAAGCCTGGCTGGACTGATTATAACAAAAGAATATATTATCAAACATATGATATAACAGGCAATATTAAGGCGGGCAAAAATGCGTTTGGCGCTGTTTTGTCTTATGGCTGGTATGCCGGGTATATTGGATACGGTTTAGTAGCCAATTATTCCAAAGTAAAGAATTTTTATGGCGATGTCCCGGAATTAATGGCACAGGTAGAAGTAGAATATGTGAATGGAAGTACTGAAAAATTTGTTACTGATAAAACATGGAAAGCAGGTTACGGCCCTATCGTTGAATCAGATATCCTGAACGGCGAGACATACGATGCAAATAAAGAATTTATAGATTGGAATAAAACGGGCTTTAATGATTCAAATTGGCAACCTGTGGAATTATTCCAAAAGACAGAAAGTAAATTGGAATGTTTCCCGGGAAATCCTGTAATAGTAACCGAAACTATTAATCCTAAATCTGTCTTTCTTCATAAAGGCAAATACATTTTTGATATGGGGCAGAATTTTGCCGGCGTTGTAAAATTAAAAGTAAAGGGCAGCAAAGGTGACACTCTTGTAATAAGATACGGAGAAATGCTATATCCTGACAGCACTTTACTTACAGAAAATCTGCGCATGGCAAGAGCTACAGATACATATATTTTGCGCGGCAGCCGCAGCGGTGAAGAATGGACGCCTGACTTTACGTATCATGGTTTCAGGTATGTAGAAATTAAGGGGCTTAAAAAGAAGCCGGAATTAAGCATGATTACCGGGTTAGTGCTCGGATCTAATACGCCTGTAACAGGATCATTCCAATGCAGTGATAAAATGGTAAACCAGTTATACCATAATATTACCTGGACTCAGCGGGCAAACTTTATGGATATTCCAACCGATTGTCCGCAAAGAGATGAACGCCTCGGCTGGACGGGCGATGCACAGGTTTACGTCAGTTCTGCTACCTTAAATATGGACATAGCTGCTTTTTATTCT
>JARLHB010000463.1 GCA_031292465.1 Ignavibacteriaceae bacterium | reverse complement strand
GTAGTGCTGGTTCCGGAATCCGGAGATTCTGTTCAGGCAATGAAAGCCGGACTTATGGAAATTGCCGATTTCTTCGTTATAAATAAAAGCGACCGGCCCGGCTCCGAACAGGCATTATCTGCATTAAGAACAATACTCATGATGAAACCCCATAATGAACATTCCTGGCTGCCAGCTATTTTAAGCGCTGTTGCAACCGAGAATAAAGGTATCGCTGAAATAGCTGCTGAAATTGAAAAACACAGAAATTATCTGCAGCAGGATAACCGCCTGTTAAAAAGACGGGAACACAGGGCAAAAATCAGGATAAAAGAAATTGTTGAAGATAAAATAATGAATAAATTATGGAGCGAAAGCGGCAAGGAGCAGCTTAACTTATCTATGGAAAAAGTTATTATTGGCGGGCTGTCTCCTTATCATATCGCTGATGAAATAATAAATCATTTCAAAGACCAGTTTTAGCAAATACGACACTATACATTTCCTAAGCTATTGAAGTTGCATATAATAATCCCAATATTTCAAGCTATAAAGTAGGATTTATTCATTTACATGGGTTATTAACCTTTGCGCTTTCTTTCAACAAAGTTTTTCCCGGCAGTATTAATATTTAGTATTATATTCGTCCCATATTCGTTCCCACAGCAAAGCCAACTTTCCCGGGCTGTAAACTATATGTCCGCATTTATCGCTTCGGATTATTTTAAAAGCTTGTCTAAAACAAATAATGACTTAGCATTGGCAGATACTTTATACCTGCGGATGCTTAAATATGAGAACTACAATTATTCCGAAGCGCTGTTTGACTTAACCTTTACTGTTGTACCATATAATAAAGTACGCATAAAGGTTCCGCTTATACATAGCATTGTAACTTACAGGCTGCCTTCTGCTCCGAAAGAAATATATCTGAAGAAGAATGACAACCTGCCTAAAAGGTTTTTCTTTGATACTCCCAAGGATGACTATGGCGATAAGGATAAACTGGCACATTTTTTTGGAAGCGCCTTCATTTCTTACGCGCAAAACATTTTTGATTTCGGTAATCTTATTGGTTATTTTGTAGAGGTATTTGAAGAGGATTTTGAAGTTCAGAATTCTATTGACCAAAGGGATTTGCAGACTAATAATTTAGGAAACATCTTCGGGGAGATGTTAAAGGAAAATAAAGATATACTCCCCTCACAGGTAATGATATTTCGTTCACTATTATTTTTAAGATTTCACTTATGAGTTCAGTATTAATTATAGACGATGAAAAAGAGATATGCGAAAGCATAAAAATGATTCTCGATTACGAAGAGTATCTTGTTGATTACTCTACTGGCGCAATCGAAGGATTAGAGAAACTTTTTACAAATAAATTTTCATGCCTGCTGCTGGATATTCAGATGCCGGAAATGAATGGTTTTGAAGCCCTTAAAAAGATAAAAGAGAATAATTCTGCAACACCCGTAATTATAATTTCCGCGCACGGCAGTGTTGAAAACGCAGTAAAAGCGACAAGGCTCGGGGCTTTTGATTTTATAGAAAAGCCCATTGACCGCGATAAGCTTTTAATAAGTGTAAGAAATGCCGTTGAGCAGTATAAATTATTAAATGAAAACGCTGAGATAAAACAATCACTCCAGGGAAATACCGAAATATTAGGCAGCAGTAAAGCCATACAAAATATTCTGGAACTTATAGAGCGCGTTGCCCCGATTGATACACGAGTTCTTATTACGGGTGAAAACGGCACAGGTAAAGAACTTGTTGCAAGAGCGCTACATAATAAAAGCACAAGAAAAGATAAACCCTTTGTTGAAGTTAACTGTGCAGCAATTCCCAATGAGCTTATCGAGTCGGAGCTTTTCGGGCATGAAAAAGGCTCGTTTACAGGCGCATTTCAGCAGAGAATCGGTAAGTTTGAACTGGCTAATAAAGGTACAATTTTCCTTGATGAAATCGGCGATATGAGCCTTCAGGCTCAGGCAAAAGTTTTACGCGCCATTGAGGACAGCAAAATTGAACGTGTTGGTGGTACAAAAAAGATAGAAGTTGATGTAAGAATTCTTGCGGCAACCAATAAGAATCTTGCGGAAGAAATTGAAAAAGGAAATTTCCGTGAAGATCTTTTCCACAGGCTTAATGTAATACCTGTACAAATTCCTCCCTTGCGTGAAAGGATTGATGATATTCCAATATTGGTGGCTCATTTTGCAAGTGATATAACAACCAAGCATAAAAAGACACCTGTTAAATTTACGGATGATGCTTTAAAATTCCTTCAATCGCTGGCGTGGAGCGGAAACATAAGAGAACTAAGAAACGCTGTTGAAAGAATTATTATTCTTATAGATAAGAAAGAACTTACCGCAAAAGATATTGAATTTTTATCACCCGGTAGCAAGAGCTCACTTGGTGATATAATTGATACAAGCAATTCTTTCCAGGAATTTAAAGATAAAGCCGAAAAGGCATTTATTATAAAACAACTAAAAGCAAACGACTGGAACATTAGTAAAACTGCCGAGGTACTTGAAATTCAAAGAAGTCATTTGTATAATAAAATGAAAAAATTCGGAATTGAGAAGGCAGAGTAATTTAAACGGAGGCTTACAAATATGGCTGAAACAATTTTTTCTAAAATTATAAGAAAAGAAATTCCCGTAGATATAGTCTACGAAACAGAAACCGTTCTTGCATTCAGGGATATAAATCCGCAGGCGCCGGTTCATGTTTTAATTATTCCTAAAGTGGAAATTCCCAAGATAACTGATTTAGATGGAAAGACTCACGGACAGCTTTTAGGTGAGTTGTTTGATGCTGCAAATAAAATAGCTAATGATTTAGGAATTGCCGAGGATGGTTTCAGGCTGGTTTTTAACTGCGGCAGCAACGGCGGGCAGGATGTCTTCCACCTGCATATGCACTTGCTTGGCGGGAGAAAAATGACTTGGCCTCCGGGATGATGGATAATATAAGAATGACAGGCAGAACAATCGGTAGGCATGGTTTATTTAACCCATCATTTATATCCTGCTATTCACATATTCTCAAATTTTTATGGCGGCTGTTTGAATCTTTGGTTTGATTTCCTACTATAACTACTAATCTGCTGATAAAATAGTTCCCACCTTTTTCATAATTATTAGGTAATTCTGCAGCTTATTATGTATCTCATCAAAATACTCTTCGTTATAAATATGGCTTAGCCTGTTACGGTCATCCATCATGCTAAGCAATGCATTATATTCAGGTTCAGAAACTACACCAAGTAAATAGAATTCTTTTATCGACTGTTTTGGAGATTTAGCGTCTATTCCATGATTAACATTTAAATAATCTTTTATCGTTTTCCATATAAGTTCGCTGCTATACTCAAATTTTTGTATCCTTCCGTTTTTAATTGCATCAGATACTTCTTTGCTGTAACCGGACAGATTAATATTAAGTGATTCTTCAAAACCGGCAACAGCTTTGCTTAATGAATTCAGCTTATGCTGAAATCTATTCCTCTGTTCCATAATATTATTTTTTCCATAGCTATTTTTCTAAAATCAGCATTAACTTTCGTAAAATCCAATATGTCTATATGATAAGGCACAACGGATTCCTCAATAGCATCATTAATCTTTGAGATTAAAAACTCATCGATTTTTACAGGGCTCCATAATCCTATATCAATATCGGAATCATGTCTTGCATTGCCGAAGGCTCTTGAACCGAAAAGAAAAACCGTAACTTTCTCTTTATCAATCTTATCAAGAACAATTTTCTTAGCAATTTCTATATATTTATTCTGGTAATCATTCATGCCGATATGTCAAATTATTTATAAGAATAATTAATAATTTAATCTAATTATCGATAAAAATATAGTGTAGCGCCCGTAATACTTATTCTCCCAGCGTAAGTTTTACCCCCGCTGTTATCCATCTCCCAGGTAAAGGCACGCCGCTTACTTCGTAATAAGATTTGTTAAACAGGTTCGTTGCTTTCAGAAATATATTCCAATTTCCAAAGCTGCGGTATAATTGCGTATCTACTAAAAAATAGTCCTCAGCGTTAACCCTGTTTTCATAGCGCAATTCCCAGCTTTGGTGTATTTCCAGCCACCAGGTATTTTGAATATGCGCTGTTACCTGATGCCGTAAATATTGCATAAGGTACTGCGACTGGTACAGACCTGCTGTCTTACTTGAATTTAGGTAAGTATAATCAATCCCAACTTTATAAACAGGAAAGTCTTTTATTATCAATGCAGTATTAAGTTCTAAATTTATTTCTGCCCCGGTAGTATTTATTTCTGATATATTGCTCGCCGTCCACGGTTCCGTATCAAGCTGTCTTACCCAGTCAATTAAATTTCTGCCTTCCTTATAAAAAATACTAACACTGGCTGTATAATAATGTTGAAAAGAGGTTATACCTGCTTCATAATTTGTAGTCTCTTCATGCTGCAAATTCGGGTTGCCAACGCTCGCCGGAGATATATAATAAAGCTCTGTGTATGTTGGGATGCGGAAAGCCTTTCCGGCAGAACCAAATATTTTTATATTATCCGGTAAATTATATCCGGCATTTATTCCCGGCCATATTTTCCAACCAATATCAGGATATTTGTATGCAAAAGCGTTAGCCGAAACTGAAAAGTTCCCAAATGAATTAAATTTTTGTTCGGCAAAAATACCATTTGTTGTACGGGAGTGGTTTCTAAGGTTGGTACTTTCTATTTTATCGGCAGTGTATTCTCCGCCCAGAGTGGAAATTCCTGCTCCGGTTGAAGCCGAAGCCTGCATTTCTGCTCCGTAAACATTTGTCTGATGAATATTCTGATAGAACGAAGGATTCATATAATCCAGAAGATAATTATCATCATTCCTGCGCCAGTAAACTTTTGGCGATACCGAAAATTTTTCATCCCCGAACTGCCCGGTTATATCTGCAAGTTTTGTAGTTGTATGCTCCCATTGATTAGGGAATAAAACTGAATAATAGCTGTTTGCACCGTACTTTTTATCATTGTAACCGAAAAACAGATTCAAATTATTACTGCCGCTGTTTAGGGTAGCGCCATAAGAAAAATTTGTTATGTCGAATTCCGTGTTATGTGTAAATCCGTCTGATTTTTGTCGTGATAAAGTTAAATGGCTGCTGATAATGCCGACAGGGTAAGCAGCATAAAGAGAACCGTCATAATAACCGTTCTGTCCGTCGCTTGTTTGCAATGAAAACGATTTCTCACTTCCCTTTTTCGTAATAATGTTTATTATCCCGCTGAAAGCATCAGCCCCGTAAATACTTGAACCGGCTCCCTCAAGAATTTCAATTCTTTGTATTCCGTCCAGGGAGACGGGAAGATTCATACTATGATGCCCTGTTTGAGGATCATTTACGCTTACACCGTCTATTAGAATTAATGTTTCTTCAAAAGTACCGCCTCTTAAACTTACATCGCTTTGTACACCGTCAACGCCTCTTTGTGCAAGGTCAACTCCTGAAGCATACTGCAGAAGCCCCTGCACACTGTTTACAGGTGCATTCTTAATCTCTTCAGGTCCTAATACAATTATGTTCCTTGTCAGGTCGGAAATCAACGTGGGAGTTCTTGACGCGGTAACTGTAATATCATTTATTTGATATGTTGGAATGTTTTGTGCAAGTGTATCCGGTTCTGCAATTAAACTAATTAGAAATAGAAATAATAAAATCCTAACAGTTAACATATCTATTCTGCGTTTTATTTTTTGCGGTATTTTTCTTAATTCCATATTATTCAAAATTGTTACTAAAACAGGAAGGCAATTATAGTTAAAAACTTTTTAATTTAATGAGACCTATTTGGAATTTTACGCAGAATATTTGCTTAATTTGCAGTAATCCCTGATAATAATGTATAATTATTAATAATATAGCAATGAAATGAAGATGAGAAGATTTGCCTTAACAATATTTTTTATATCAATATTAGTATGTACTGCTTTTACACAGACAAAAATCTCACCTGCAAGAGCAAAGAATAATATTGGGAAAGAAGTAATTGTCAGCGGCAAGATAGACCAGGTTGTAAAATCAGGGACAGGCAATTACTTTTTTAATATGGGTGGTAAATTTCCGCATAATAAATTTACAGCTGTAATTTTTAAATCCGATGCGAAAAAATTCGGGAGGTTAAATACTTATGAGGGCAAAGAAGTGGAAATTACGGGAAAGATAACAGAGTATAACGGGAAACCGGAAATTATTTTAGATTCATTAAAACAAATAAGGATTATTGAAAAGGCTAAAAACTAATTCACTTTTTAGCCTTCCAAATATATCATCCTTCACCATCAACGAACCAGCTTGGATAGTATATAAAAAATGGTAAATGATATGAAGGAGACAGCACAAAAGTACAAGAAAACAACTTTTAATGTTAATGCTGTGAATTTGAAAGTTGACAAATAATTACGCCAGCCGCACTGCTTGCATCTATATATCTTATAAAATGTTAAATTGGTAACAAATGATTCCTTCCAATTTCTGGGATGGGATTGATGCAATGTACTGCTCTTCATACAGCCGGGGCATTTTTGAAATAGCGGATTTCTCTTAAATATATTCTTTGTTTTCATAATTGTTTATTGAATAATAGTTAATAATATTAAGCCAATAGAATTAGAATAATAGATCAGCTTTTAGCTTTAAGAACCATTTCTAAAAACTCGGCTGCCCCATTGTTATTATTATCTTTACTTATTTCCACATCGGCTATTCGTTTCAGTTCAGGCAGGCTATTGTTTAAAGTAACTTTTAGTACTCCCGGCAAAAAAAGGCTTATATCATTGTACCAGTCTCCGATTACTGCGGTTTCTGACTGGCGTATGCCAAGGCTGCGAAGAAGTATTTTCAAAGCTTTGCCTTTGTTTGTGCTTTTTTTCCTAATCTCAAGGTAATATATTCCATTATGAGAATGAGATTTAAAATAGGAGATATTTAACCCGAATGTATGAGGGAAACGCATCCTGTCTCTTACATACTTAATATTATCTTTATAGTCACTGGCTATTGTTATTTCAAGAGTGTTATTTACAAGCCCGTTGTATTTGAGAACCTCTTCGTACCGGGCGCCGAATTTCTCAATCATTTGCGGAATAACTGCATTGCGCTCGGTGTAATAGATAGAATCTGCGTGGCATAATGCAATGTTCAACAGAAATTGTTCCGAATACATTAATGCCTTCTTTACATATCTTGCCGGAACAAAAGATTCATATATTACGTTTCCGTCCCGATGATTTTTTATTATACTTCCGTCAAGCGATATAAGAGGAACATCCAGGCCGAGCTCTTCTGCGTAAGAAGTAAGCGCGCAATGCAGCCTTCCGGAAGCAAATGTAAAAAGCACACCCTTCTTTTTTAATTCCTTAATTAAATGCTTTGCCCTGTCGCTAATTTCTGCATCATTGCTTAAAAGAGTTCCGTCAAGATCAGCGGCGATTATTTTAATTCGCCTTAGCCGTTCTCTGTCAAACATGATAAAATATCCCTGTCTGGTTATTTTTAAATTTTATGAAAAAAATATTTTAAAAGGATATCTAAAAACAAGCTTTACACTAAAGCCTTATCTTCGGGTATCTTTTTCTGTTCTCTGTGATGATGCTTTTTCTCCCCATTATGATTATCAGAGCCAGAATAGTAATAATAATATTTATAATATGAACCATAACCGCCTTTATAGCAAAAGTTATTCAATACGGTTCCTGCAAAAGATGTACTGCTCCGCTTTAATAATTCTACTGATTTTTCCATAACTTCCATTTCTGTTACGTCTGCTGAAACAACAAGTATTGTTGCATCTACAATTGACGATAGTATTTCAGAATCAGTTACTGCAATTATTGGCGCAGAATCAAATATTACTATATCGTATTGTTTCTTCACTAATTCTACAAAGTTTTTAAATACTTTGGATGCGAGCATTTCAGAAGGGTTTGGAGGTATTGTACCTGAAGCAATAAAACTTAAATTACTTAATTCCGTAGGATGTACTATTTCTTCCATTGTCGCTTCATTAAAAAGATAATCAACAAGGCCGGGACGCTTTGAGACATTGAATATTGTATGCGCCCTTGGTTTTCTCAGGTCGGTATCAATAAAAAGCGTCTTCTTCCCAAGCTGTGCAAAGGTTCCTGCAAGGTTTACAGATATTAATGTTTTGCCTTCACTTGGGGTTGAAGAAGTAACATGTATGGTTTTTAGCGATTCCTGCTCAACTTTGGAATACTGTATCCTTGTCCTCAACGCCTTAAAAGCTTCACTCGGGATTGAGTCCGGTTTCTTTGCGACTATAAATTCATGATCTCTTTGCCCGTCTATTTCCATTCCCTCTATAAATGGTATCCAAGCCAGCACATTAATATTCCTGTCCTGCAGGTCTTCCGGAGTTTTTATTGTATTATTAAAATAGTCCTTAACAAAAACATACCCCAAAGACATTCCGCTGCCAAGTATGAGTCCAAATAGTATAATAATTATACGGTTAGGTTTTGTCGGCTCTTTAAGCACCCTGCCGTTATCAATAATAACAACATTGCCCGGTTGTGAAAGCTCATTTATTTGAGCTTCCTGATGCTTTTCTTCAAGAAGTGAAAACAATTTTTCATCTGCTTCCCTTTTCCTCTCTAACCGCGCATATTCAATAGAAGTTTGAGGCAGCTTATTGAAGTCTCTTTCATAACTGTTTATTATTCTTGCTAATTCACTAAGCTGTATTTTTGACGTATCGGCTTTTATTTCTGCATTAAGTATTTTCTCAGTAAGCTCCTTTACATAATCCGGGCTGCTTGCAAAGATTCCATTTTTTATAATATTTAGCTTTGATGCCAATTTACCTTTTAATCCTTCTATTTTAGTATCAAATTCATTCATATTTATTGAATTATCACTGCTTTCTTTTTTGTTAGCCATTGCCAAATCTTTGTTTATTTCTAATTTGGCTACTTCATCCTGAAGCGCCTGATAATATGACTGCGATGCCTGGCTTTCCAGATATTCGGCTATTTTCGGATCCTGTTTCTTTAATTCGTCTTTTAGATCAGTCAATATTTTGTCTGATGCGATTAAATCTATTTTTATAGCATCTCTCTGTGCTTCAAGGCTTGCCATTTGTGTTATTAATGCCTGCGATTGGGCATCGAGCAGTATTATCCCTTTTTCAGTTTTATATTTACTTACAGCATCTTCGGATATATTCAAATCTTTTTGTTTCTCCCTGGACTGCTCATCCAGAAAATCTTTAACATTAGTTAATTGATTTCTGCTAATTGATAAGTTCTCTTTCAGATATTCATTTGCATAACAATTTGCTATCAAAGCTGCTTCATAAGAAGAAGGAGAGCTAACCGTTATATCTACAAGATCTACTCCTTTTTTCTGATCAATTGAGATTTTATCTTTTAATAATTCTGCAAAGTCCTCTGCATCAAGTAATATTTTATCGCTTTTATCTTTAAACAATGTACGGTCATATATTAAATAAAATTTGTCCGGCCGTTTAACGTAATAGAAAGTATCAATTACTGCTTTTGCAACATTTGACCTGATGGAGAAACTCTTTAGTATCTCCATTTCTGTCGAGATAAACCGGTCATCCGTAAAGCCTTGCATTTCGCTCATAATTGGTGAATCAAGAACGCTTCCCTGTGGCTTTGCTATTTTTAAAGTGGTTATAGATTCATAAATATTTGTTGCGCTCACAGCATAAATTATTGATACAATAAGGCCTATTGAAGTAATTAAAATAACCGGGAAAAGATTATTCCGTATAACTTTGATATAATCTTTTATGGAATTTGCTTCGGTATTTTTCTTACCAAGATTATCATTTTTCATGTTTTCTCCTTTTTACCAAAATCAGATAATAGATCCGGTTCCTGTAACTCTTTTCAAATACAAAAGACATTGAATAAAAAGCTCTACACTAATAACAGTTATGTGATCTGTATCCCGATCCATGAATTCTTTCATTAAAATTCTGATGGATCACTTTTAATTTCCCGGTTAATTCTTATTCTTGCTTACAATTTCTTAATATTCAGTAAAAATAGGCTTTAGTAATTCTTTTAATATCATTAACAAAGACGGATCAACTTTTTCCATTATTATTCGATAATCAGATATATACGATAAAGACAAATACTATGACATTAATAATTATATCAACAACTTTACTTACAACAGCAGTTATATATATTTATAAGCTTATAAAAACTGCGCCTTTGAGGTATGAAGGAGACGGAAAATTCTTTGAAGCAATCATTTATGAAGACAGGCTCTCTCATATATTTGAAAATGATTTAGGGATACTTTCCTAACAAATTAACAGCACCTATTTATAGCCCCAGGCTGAGTGTAAAAGAAAAATTGTTTTTGTCTCCGAGCAGAAACTGCTGTGTTCTTGTTTTATCCCCGTCGGTAATATTAGAATATTCATATAATCCGGAAGCATACAAATCATGGAATATTTCATAATCAGCAGTAATGCCTATATTGAAGTCCTTTCTTAACGGCCCGTATAAAAATGGGATTGTAACAGTACTGAAATAAGCCAAAGAATTGTCCGCAAGCCCGCCTTTCCTTAATCTCTCAAAATATAAATGGATTGCAAGAGGCCGTGATAATTTATAATCTGCCTGAATCCTGAATTGATCTGCATTTTGCCCGAGCCAGTCTCCAAGTGTAACTCCGATATGTTTATAAGTTTCCGTATCATATTTATGCTCGTAAACCCACGGCCCGAGTTTGGTATATTCAACTATAAGATCAAGATTAGGTATAAATACATTAACAGTTTTTACTCCCAAAGTATAACCGCACCACCATTCGTGTAAATCTCCTTTAAGCAGTCCCCGTATTGAGCCGCAGTCAATAAAAACTGTAGAATAGAATTGAAAATTCGGAAGATTTCTTGATGAAATATCAAAATAAATCTGTCCGTTGCTGTCTTCAACATCCCCCCTGCCTGTATTATGATCCATTACTTTGTAATACAAGAAAGGAATAAAAAATTCCGGCCTTAGTTCACCGCTGTAAATAACTGAATTGCCTATGCTTACATCCAGATTATTTAAAGGCGTAACAGTAAGCATATTTGCTGCAATGTATTTGTTTATGTAGCTTTTATACTGGATAGGATGAACGCTCTCCAAATGATTATAATAAAACTTTGATGAATCATAGACAAGAGAATTAAGCCACCCGTGTATATAATAAAATCGGAACCATTCGGCAGGCTTTATAAATAATCTTATCTGGGGATATGATTCGGGTTTATCTGATAGTATTAATTGCCCGAAATTTCCATGCCCCCATCGTATATCATCTTTTATTAAAGAGACAGAACCCCAGTTCCAGGTAAAATTAACAGCGCCTTTAACATCGCTAAATTCAATACCGCCGGACGGATTTGAATTAATATCATAGGCTCTTTCAGGTGTAAAATCTTTTTTATAATCCACATTGCTGCCAAATTGCCCGATATCTTTATATGAGAACGAAACGCCAAGTAAATCCGATATGTTTCCGTACGTACTTATCCCCCACCATCTTGTGTGCCCGTGTGCATCACCCGTCCTTGATATGCCATACCCCCCCATCGGGGTGACTCTGAATGAGAACAGCGAGTCTGAATATTTATATAAGAACCATCTTTCATTTTTTAATTTCATTTCTTCTGCATATTCTTCTTTATACCATTCCAATTCTTCTTTCTCAACTTTATTTAACATGGCGGACTTCTCTACCGCGGTTATTAGATAACCGGCTATCGTTTTACGCGAGTATGGCTTTACTTCGTCGTTCAAGACAATAATATGCTCCGTTGCCAGCCTATCCAGATAGTTATAAATGGACGAATTTAACGGCGTGTACACCGTTTGTGGATATACTGAAGGAGAAGCAACTATTGTGATAAGCAAAAGTATTATTACGGCAGAGATGTTTTTTTTATTCATTTTAGATGTTTACTTACTGCGTTTTTTTCTAATAACAATATTATATGCAGCCTTAAAAAAATATTTTATATCGGTTAATACCGGGTGATTGTCATACAAGTCAAGGTACCTCTCCTCCGATGACATTATTTCGTTTAATGTTTTTGGCATATCGACATAAAACGGCGGCACTAATCCGGGTTTATAATTAATTCGTCTTATCCGCAGTTCATTTGAGTACAGGTTAAGATAATGATTGCTTAACGGCCTTACGCCTACCAGTTTTAACTCCCCCTTAAAGAAATTTATTAGCATCGGAAGTTCATCAATCCATAATTTTCTAAAAATTTTTCCCCATGACGTAACTCTGAAATCATTATTAAATTTTCCGCCTTCCTGAAGGCTGAATTTATCATAAACAAATTTTTGTAAGTATTCGGCATAGGGGTGCATTGTCCTTAGTTTATAAACAAATATTGGTTTGCCCCTGTACCCGGTCCTTTTCATTTTAAATAAAGGGCCATAAGAAGGATTCTTATCAAGACATGGCGGCATCACCTTCTTTGCAATAAAATAAACAAAGTTGTCTATTTCTTTAGCGTTGATAATTTCAAATCCGCAATAATATAGCCGTCCCAGCCCCTCCGCAAATGAAACAGCACGGTTGTTTCCTCTTGTAAATGCAAAATATATTTTCTGAAACCACGGCAGTTTTGGGAATACCCGCTCCCAAATAAAATCAAAAAGGTAAAACAATTTTGCCAGATAAAATGGATAACTATTCAAATATCTCCTATACCGTTGATTTATTGTCTCAATTTTACTTATAAATATTCCACCGTGTCTTAGCTTTTTGTTTATTCCAATTAAGTAACAATTTATTCGCCTTAAGTCATTCATTTGGCGAAGGTTAAAGAAAAATTCAAGTATATCATCCGGCAGAATTTCAATACTGGATATATCATTTGACCTCTGGACTACTGATGACTCAACTTCAAATGATCTGAGGTTTATGCTTTCATTCAGAAATCTGTAAACATTAGGAAATTTTTTAAGGTAAACTTCCTTTAATTGATTATTTAAACTTATAGAGAACACTTCATGCTGCGGATATTCATACTGGAATGCTTCGTCAAATGAGATACCGGCAGGCATTGCATTAATAATCTTATACAGATTTGTTCTTCTTAATTCCGGTTCATTTTCTTCTTTTACTGTTTCTCTCTTTAAAACTGACATAGATGTTAAGATTACAAACGATGTAAATGCATATACCGATGTTGCCTGTATTACAACTAATAAATCAAAATGGCTTACCCGGAGAATGAAAGCTGCCGATATATTTAATGAAATTACTATTATGTATGATTTTAAATATGACCAGATATGGTTCCAGTAATTTTCTTTACCGGGTTCTGCATTAAATTGATGGCCGAATAAAACCGCTATGAACCAGTCCAGATATAAGCTCAGTAATAACAAGGCGTGTTTTTCATCTAATATGGCATAATCTAATTTTAGAACTAAAACGTAATACATTAGCACTGCGTAGATGAAAAATTCAAGGAATAAGGCTTTTGAGTTAAACAAAAGCCTTAAGTGATTATAATAGATAGCCTCATGGTATTTTGTAGTTAGGTAGATTATTTCCAGCGCAAATGATAAGAATAATGAACTGTAAAATATGAAATGCGATACATTGTCAAGATGGAATTTAATTATGAGTATGGTTATAGCCCCAAGCATTAAAAAGAAGGCTATAAAATATGCGTATATAATATTATAAGTTTTGCCTTCCTTTTCCCTTCTAAACTTTCTGGACAATGAACCTGCGACAAACCATGCCGATATATATACCGTATAAGAGGCCATAAATGTCCTGTCAGGTATTAACCTGTACTCTCTTACAAAATTGAGAAATATGAAAGAGAATGTATATAAGGCTAAATTAGAAATGATTTTGGAAAACATAACAATACGGGATATATTTTTAATTTACGCCAGGTTATTATTATGCGAATTTGTATTGATAGAAAGGATTTGATTTCATTACAGAAGAACTGGCCGGATAATTTTCAATGAACCACAGCATAAACTTTGTTAAATTTATTTTATCTCTAAGCATTTCCTGTCTTTTTACATTCCAGACATTTTTAATTTTCCGAATGGATAATAATTCATCAATTATATTTAATAATTTATGGGGTTCAGTTGTCTTAATCCCATAAGTCAGTTTATACTTATATTCAAGCTCATCCAAATATCCTAATCTGCCGACAAAGTCATTGAACCGTAGTGCAGGTGTTCCCAATACAGCCGCCTCTGCTGTCATAGTCTGGCTGTCTCCAATAAATAAATTTGCATACGCAGTTACATTATGAATGTGAAGCGGGTTAATATTTAACCTGTATTTTTCAAATTCATTACTTAATTCTTTTTCTGAAGTTATATATATACGACCGAATTTATTTGCTTTATTTATTATTGTCTTGGCAAGGCTGTCTGATATACCCTTTACACCGGCATCATGATGTGCATTTAATTTTGAAAAACGTATTATTGTAAAGGGCTGAACTAATTTATAATGTTCCAGATAAGATACGTCTGGTGTAAAATACTCCGGGCTGAGATAGGCAAGTTCATGGTATGAATTATATTTTATCGATTTTTCATTCCATGCGCCATTGTCGCATGATTCCGGGGTTAATATTTCCGAGGCAAGCGGATAACTGAGTTTTGCAAATAACGGCACCGCTGCAGCGTCGTCTTCATTTACACAAATTGATTTAATTCCAAGCAGTTTTCCGATATGAGTAATTTCAGGCGAAGTCCCAATCATTAAATCATATTTATTATTCAGGCAATGACAAAATAATTTTATATCTCTTTTCATAAGGCCTAATGCTATTCCGGCTTTTGAGTCTTTTCGGCCTTCCGGCAGCATATTTATATAATCGAAGCCTTCTTCAATTAATAATTTTTCCAGTACATCCTTTTTCTTAATAACAATAGTAACTTTATTATTCCTTTGTTTAAGCACTTTGATAACATTCTTAAACAGGTGGAAATGCGCCGGATGTCCAAGATGGAATAAATAGTTCATAATTTTTACTCAAAATAATTATTCATTATACGGGCGGCATGATAGAAATTCCGGCTTGGTATTGAAGCTTCTGTAGATATTTCACATAGTTTGTTTTTTAGCCTGAAATAATTAGGCAGGATATTCCTAAATTTTTCTGTTAAATATGATTGGGCACAATGATTAATATTTATTCCCGTCATACCTAAAATCCTTATAAATTGCTGTATAGCTTTGTCAGGCAATTCAAGATGAAATACATATTTATATTTTTGAGTATTATGGTAATATTTAGGAATTATAAATATTTCTTTATTCAGTTCGTTGTTAAGTATTTGCCAATTAGTATTCCTTTTGGTATTTATTTTATCTTTTATGCTTAAGAAATGCTTAATGGAATTGAACTGCAGATAATTTACATCATAAATCCCCCTGGAGATAAGACGTAAAAAAGCATAATTAATTTTTTTACCGATGGAATAGTTACAGGGGATGTCAAATCCGGCTACCCTTTCTTTTAAACAGTCTTCGGACATTTTTTGTAATAACAACTTTACAAAAGCATTATTATTATAATTTATTTTCTCTAACCCGTAAATTAAAGCCCCTCCTGCACAAGCAGAAGACTTGCCGAAACCAAAGCTGTATATTCCCCCGTCACCGGTTTCAATCAAAGGCATGCCGTTATGTTCCAGGCCAAATGACTGCGCTGTATCATTTATCAAATAAACCGAGTTCTCTTTACACCAGCTAATTATTTCTTCCGAAAAAGGGTTAGCCGAACCATACATATGAGGTAATACTAACGCTTTTATTCTAGATTTCTCAAATAATGATTTGTGAAATGTTAACTGAAATTCTTTTGATATGTCAAAGAAATACGGCTGAAATCCTGCTTTTAAAATTGCCAGCAGAACCGAGTTGCTGATAAGCGGCGGTAAACCGACCTTTGCTTTTTTCGGGAGGTTAAAAGATTTTAATAATAACGAAATACCATTACTCCCGGAATTAATAAAGTGATACTTAAAGCCAAAGCCTAATTTAGCCGGATTCAATTCGCGGTTCTCATCAGCAAGGATGGCCTTATAATCCTGGTTGGAAAATGGATTTGGAAAGAAAGGTATTATACTCAATTCGTTTATTAAGTTTAAATTATAATCTTGTTAATTGACATTTTTTAATAAAGGTATTCAAGGCAAAGGATAATTCGAATTGTTTTCACTGTCCTCCTGTGTAGATTTGCATATTAGTACCGCCAGGGCTAAAAACATCCATGCCTGTGACCATCTCATATAAGATATTCTGTTAGTGTATGTTTTATTTATTCTGAAATAAAAACATCCCGAAGGATCCTGCATGTTTACTATAGTCCATTGTGCAATTTTTAATACAAAGTCTGAGAACTTGTTATTATAAGCGCTTAGTTTTGAAAAAGTAATAATCCCCTGTGACTGGTTATGAATATCCACAGGCCATTTCCCTGGCAGTCTCCATAGAGACACGCCGGTTTTATCAAATTGATTATTTATATAAAATTCCAGGCCCCGTTTTAGGCTTAAATCGATAATTTCACATTTAATATTTAGCTCGGATTTAATTGAATGAATTGATTCAAGAACAAAGCCCTGATGAAAATCTATTTGTTTTCTTTCTTTACCGGAATTAAAGTCCATGCTGTAATTCCATTTACCATCCTTTAATTGTTTTGCAATTACAAAATCTATTGCTTTTAATGCAAGTACACTATTCTGGAGTTTTTTATTTATAATAGAATTATAGCAAAGGATTTCTGCTGCCAGCAGGCTGGAGTTATAGCACATATCTTTCACAACAGGCGTATAACTAAAACATAATCCGTCTTTAGTTTCTGTAACAGGTAAATCATTCAGGACAAAATCGGAGGCGCTGTTTATTAGCATGGCAGATTTAGAATCTTTGGTTATTTTCCAATACTCATAGATCCCCTTACAAACAAATCCTGTTACTACGGATGAAGGCACTAACGCATCAACATATTTAACCGGGGATGCCCACGGAAAATTATACCCCCAACAGTAACCGCTATAGCCGGGACTATAGTTTGAGATCAACCAGTTTAATATTTCTTCTGCTTTGTCCAGATATCTTCTTTCATTAGTCTTTTGATACAGTAATGAATATGCCTGCAGGAAAAGTCCCATTGCCTTAGGATTGTAATCTTTTTTTATGCCAAGTAATGGCCTGATATTAATCGGATTTCTTTTTTGAATTTGTGTCGCTAAAACCGCCGGCCAATTACCGATTTTTTTAAACGGAATGAAAGAAAGCAATGTATCATAAGGGTCATAGCCTTTATAATCTTCGGATTCAATATATTGGAGGAGCTTTGCTAACGATGAGGTAATTAATTCATTCATAACAACTTTTGAATAAACTCAATACTAACTCACGATACGTAAAGTAGTAGCGAAACGCTGTTTTGCTACTACTATCTGTTTACATTAAAATAAATTGATTTTGCGCAGCGCGAGTTATTTAATTAAAATCGTCTTATAAAACTTTTCAAGTTTGGAAGATTGAGACATCCATGAATATTCATTCTCTGCTATTCTTCTGTTATATTTTCCCATCTGATTGAGATCATACTTGCCGTTATATATATCGCTTATTTTTTTCTCAATATCGGATTCATTCCATTCGGTTAATATTAAACCCTTGGGGTGTTTCTGCGAAAACCAGCATAAATCGCCGTAAGGATTTAGCAATACAGGCCGACCTGCAGCAAGATAATCCCCTAATTTATTTGGCCATCCAGCCCTGTTTATTGCGTTATTTGCCTTTATCAGAATATATACATCTATCCTGCTTAGGGCATCTGCATTATTAAAATAATTAACCCATCCCGATTCCAGCATTTTAGTAAGTTCATATTTACTTTTATTAGCCCGTGATATTTTTTTGCCAAAAGTCTGGAAGATAATATCCATCTTTTTTGAACACCTTGAAAAGGCTTTTATAAATGGTTCAAGATCAACAAGTTCGCCATCAGACATGCCGATATAACCAAATGTAATTTTAGGCTGATTATCATGCTTAAAATTAAATGGTTCATAGTAATCAATATAGTCAATATTCGCTCCGCCATGAATTATAGTTATTTTCCTGTCATCTATTTTATTGCTGGTTGCTCTATTTCTTGTTTCTTCAGACAATACGATCACCCCATCTGCCTTTAAATGATTCTTAATCTCAGTTCTTATTTCGTACCAGCCTAAAAACACTTTAAATAGCCAATGTTTATTATCATATTGTCCGCCGCGTCCATAATTATCCCACCATTCGCTTATGTATTTTGCTTTATAAATTAATCTGTTCCACACACATGGAAATGCTGCCGAAGGCCTGTGATTATCAGAATGGACTATATCAAATCTTTTATTTGTTACATACAACAATTTCAGGAGAATACTTAGGCCGCCAAATCCAAGCCCCAATATTTTCTTCGGCAGAAAATCAGGAAAAGAAATTATCTTTACTTTATCTCTTATTTCAACTCCATATGGAAATTTGAATCCTTCATTTTGATTAGTTAGAAATATTAAATCATACCCTAATGCTGCAATACCTTTTGCAAGCATAAATGTTCTTCCAAAACCGCTTTTATCTTTTATACCGAAATGGCAGAATAATATTTTCATGCTTTTATTTTCCACGGAGATTACAATTCTTTGAGAAAGCCGCTCATTCTTGCCGACTGCATTTTGTAATTAAATACGTTAATAGCCACCTTTTGCCCTTCTTTTCCGACCTTTTCTGCCGCTTCAGGATTTTCTAAGACGAATTTAAGCTTACCGGCAAATTTATCATTACTGCCAGGTTCAACAAGGAAAGCATTTATCCCATCTGTCAGATAATTCGGAATTTCTCCTACTGCAGTGCAGACTACAGGCCTGCCGGCGGCTAAGTATTCTCCTAATTTTGTTGGAAAACCACCTTGAGATCTTATTGTATTCGGCCTTGCTAAAACCAGCATTGCCGCATGATTTAAATAAGAAGGCACCAAATCCCTATGCATTCTGCCCGTAAGTATAATACGTTCCTTTAAGTCATATTTCGAAATGACTTCCTCAAACTCATTATATTCTATTTTGGTTTTAGACTTGCCGATTATGTAAAGTTTTAATTCTGGAAATTCACCGGATATAATTCTAAAGGCCTCAATCAAATCTTTAACACCATCTTTATTACCGCTTAATTCGCCAATATAAGCTATATATTTCCCTTCAACCGGGGATGGTTCATTATTATTTAGAAATCTTTCCGTTTCTACAGTCATAGGCATAACTAATAATTTCGCATCTTTTTTTATCTTATCGCTAAAATATTCCTTTAGTGCATCAGTCATAACTACTATGCCATCAAATAACCTGCACATACTTTTAATTGATATTCTTCTAAAAAGCGATGGCGCCTTCCCGTATCTTAGAGGATATGGATATTCATCCACGATATAGATGTATTTACATTTGATTGTTTTTGAAAGGATGAAATAAATAAGATTAACTATCAATGAGTCATAACTTGATATTATCACATCAATTTTATTGTCCCTGTTTTTCTTATAACAGTATATAAGCGACCGTGAAAATGATAAAGCGAAAAGAATAATTTTCATGATATAATTTGCCGGCCATATAATGTTTATCCATGAATAATGAAATTCAATTCCGGAATATGTTCCTGAGACGCTTTTATTAATTATATTATTTTTGTTTTCAGTAGGATTAATAATAACAATTTCAACCTGGTTATTGTTCTCCACCAGCCCTTTACAATAAGAAATAATTCTATTAGTAGCAGATAAACCAATTGGGAATGGGTATCCGCAAATTAATTTAATATTCATTTTTAATTATTATAGTGTCAAAGGTTTATAAATTGCATCCCACTTATTACTAAGCCTTGTATTACCAAGAATCAGCTTAACAACGCGCCAGGAAGTATTTTCTATTTTGTAATCGGCCGGTATTTCTTTGTAACTGCCTTTTGAATGCTCGTCAATTACTGTTTCAACGGAAGATAATATTATATCGGAATCCAGGCCGGAAAGTATAACAGTCCCTGCATCCTGCGCTTCCGGGCGTTCCATTGAATTCCGCAATGATATAGCGGGGAAAGACAGCATTGCAGATTCTTCACTTATTGTTCCGCTGTCTGATATTACACAGGCAGCATTTTTCTGTAAAGCTACATAATCAAAAAAACCGAATGGCTTTAGAAAGTTTATTAATGAATTTAATTTATCGCTATTAAAATTTTCTTTTAATCTTTTCATCGTTCGCGGATGTGTGGAGACTATTACCGGATAATTATATTCCGATGCAATTAGATTCAATGCAGCTAATATTTTCGCCAGGTTTTCAGGATTATCTACGTTTTCTTCCCTGTGTGTGCTTACAACAAAATACCTATTTCTATCAAGCTTCAGCTTATCCAATATTGTGGAATTATTTATTTTATCTTCATAAAACCGAAGCACTTCATTCAATGGAGAACCTGTAAGGTAAATTCTTCTTTGCGGCAGCCCTTCAGCAATAAGATGGCGCCTGGCATGTTCGGTATATACAAGATTATAATCGGAAATATGATCTATAATCCGCCTGTTAATTTCTTCGGGGACATTAAAATCAAAACACCGGTTGCCTGCTTCCATATGGAAAATAGTTATGTGCATCCTCCTGGCAATATATGCCGATAAGGATGAGTTGGTATCGCCAAGTACCAAAAGAGCGTCCGGATTTTCCTTCTTAAGTACTTCTTCAGTCTTCCTTATAATATCTCCCGCTGTAGCTCCAAGTGAAGAAGTATCTACATTAAGAAAATAATCGGGTTTTCGAATATTCAAATCATTGAAAAACACTTCGTTTAATTCATAATCATAATTTTGTCCTGTGTGAACAATAATCTGATTTACATATTCATCAAGCCTGGCCATTACCCTCGAAAGGCGTATAATTTCCGGCCTTGTACCGACTATTGTAATTATTTTTAAAGCTTTATTCTTTATCATTATACCTCTTCAAAAAAAGTATCGGAATTATCAGGATTAAATATTTCATTTGACCAAAATAATGTAAGCATATTGCTATTTCCGGTATTTGTTATATTATGTGTATGCCATATAGGTATATCAATTGTAGAAGGATCATTTCCTGATACATGGATCTCCACAATTTCTTCAGTCCCGACTTTCCTTAATTTGATTACACCCTCGCCCTGCAATACGCAAAATCTTTCAATTTTTCGCGTATGAAAATGATTGCCGCGGGTTATTCCTGGCAATGTAACCGAGGAAAATGTCTGCCCCCCGGTATATTCTTTTATATTCTCTACAAGGTACCCCCTGGCATCGGTATGTTTTTTAATCTTTACCTTATACCTATCATAATCCACAAATGAACGGAAGGTATTAAAAAGGGATATTTCAAAATGATCTGCTAATCCGGGTATTATGTTATTGCATAAATATATTTCTTTATAATATCCCAGGAGTTCAAGAATTTCCGATACTTTTTTCTCCGTAATATATGCCACATAATGTGTTATTGATTTTTTTTCACTTAGTATGTTATAAATGTATTCTGCAACATCGGCAACATAAATAAGCTTAATAGTATCATCCGTTTCAATTTTAGGATTTTCATTATGCGTAAGTTGATAACAAAATGTAGCTATAAATGAATTAAAATAAGGTTTGCCGAAAGGGCCAAAAACATTGGGCAGGATAAGCCCGCTAAATACAGAATTATGCCTTTTAGCCCAATCTTCAAAAATTTTTCTCCCGTCATATTTAGACCTCCCGTAAACGTTATCCCTTTGTTCCTGGGTTGATGAAGAAAAGATTATATGCGGATAATAATTTATTTCTTCAGTTGCATTAATTAATCTTTGGACAAGATCAATATTGGTTTTATACAGGATATTTGAATCAGCACTGCGGTTTACTCCGGCTAAGTGTACAATAACATCGCATGCGGATACAAATTTAACCAGCCTGTCATCATAAAAATATTCATCCTTAAACTCGACCCGTTCTATCTCATCTTTCTTTGTTCCCAAGAAATTAAAAAGGTTTGAGCCTATAAAGCCAGACTGCCCTGTAATCCCTACTCTGATTTTTTTAATTTCATTCATTTTGCTGCCGCCATGTATTCTGCTTTCGACAGCATTACTTCTTCTTTGATGAAATCAAGTTTCAATAACAGCGTCTTTGTTTCTTCAATATTAAGCCTGCATGTATT
>JARLHB010000462.1 GCA_031292465.1 Ignavibacteriaceae bacterium | reverse complement strand
TGCAGGAGCTGCAGAATGAAAACATAATCTTAAAGAATCAGCTGCAATCCGTAAAATCGGTGCCTGAGATTATCGGCCAGAGCCTTGCCATGCAAAAGCTGGCCGTAATGATGCACAAAGTTGCTGCAACAGATGCAACCGTCCTTCTGCTGGGTGAAAGCGGTACCGGCAAAGAATTGATTGCAAAAGCAATCCATACGCTTAGCAACAGGAAAGAGAAACCATACTTAGCACAATTTTGCGGTTCAATACCCGATACTTTGTTGGAAAGCGAATTATTTGGCTATAAAAGAGGAGCTTTTACAGGCGCTTCTACCGATAAAAAAGGCTTGTTTGAAGTGGCAAATTCAGGTACTTTTTTCCTTGACGAAATTGCCGATATTTCAATTGCGCTACAGGCAAAATTACTGCGGGTACTTCAGAATAAAGAAATCATACGGCTTGGCGATACGCAGGTTGTAAAGGTTGATGCACGGGTTATTACTGCAACTAACAAAGATTTGAAACAGCTTGTAAAAGAAGATAAATTCCGTGAGGATTTATTTTACAGGCTAAATGTATTTCCTATAAAAATACCCCCCTTGCGGGAAAGGACGGGAGATATTCCGCTTCTGGTTGAACATTTTTTGGAGAAGTATTCGAAAGAGAAAAAATATATCGATCCCAAAGCATTAAAGATGCTGGAAAATTACAGTTGGCCGGGAAATGTTCGGCAGCTTGAGAATGTAATTCAGAGGGCAATTATTTTGTGCGACGGCAATAAACTGCTTGAAGAGCACATTATTATTGAAGAAGATGATAATGAAATAAATTTCAGCGGCTCTTTAAAGGATTATGAAATACTTCTGCTTAAAAAACGGCTGCAGGAATTTAACGGAAACAGAACGTTTGCAGCTAAATCATTGGGTGTTTCCGTAAGATGGGTCCAGTTGAAAATTAAAGATATGGGCGAAGATATCTAAGCTAAATATATGAACCATATTTCTACAGAACTGATGTTTGAAAAGTTTGAAATAATAAACTGCCTTAAAAAAGACGGACAGGCCGCCGTTTATCTTGCTAATCATATTTTCCTCAGTAAAAAAATAATATTAAAAACCCTTAATACAGATGGACTATCCGATAAGACTATACTGGAAAGATTTAAACGCGAAGCTAAAATACTTGCCCAATTAGATCATCCCAATATTATTAAAGTGTTGGACTTCGGTATGTACAGCAATTACTTTTATATTTCTTTTGAATATTTTGAAAGCAGGAATTTAAGGGAGGTTATAAATAGCAATAATCTTTCTGTTGACGATAAAATATCACTTATTACACAGTTATTAAAAGCACTGTCAACCGCACATCAAAATGAAATAATACACAGGGACATAAAACCGGAAAACATACTTGTTAATTCGGAACTGGTGTTAAAAATTGCCGACTTCGGACTTGCATTAGTAATAAATGATAATAATATCACTCAAACTTCCACTGTTGTAGGCACACCAAGCTATATGTCGCCGGAACAAATACGGGGTGAAAGAACTCATCAGACTGATATATTTTCCACCGGGCTTGTCTGTTATGAACTCTTTACCGGAATTAACCCTGTATTGGGCAAAGATGTCGGTGCGACGATTAATAATATTCTCAATTTTAATTTTGAAACCATAGCCCAAAATACCGAAAAGCTACCGCATCAGGTAAAGCAGGCTTTAGAAAGTATGCTGAAGAATAACCTTGCAGATAGGGCAAAGTCTGCTGCCGAAGTATTAAAGTATTTCGGTGTAAAAGAAGAGCAAAATAATCTACATCAAAAACCCGGTAAAATTAAACTGGCATACAGCTATGCAATAATAATATTAATTATAGCGGCAATTCTTGGTACGATTTATTTAAAATATTTTAACACATCATACACAAAGGCAAAGAGCACTTTAGCAGTTGTGAAAAGCCCGGTTTCAAATAGTCAGGTAAATACAATCCCGGCTTCCTCGCCGGGTGAAATTGCAAAAGTTACTCCCCTGCCTTCCAATGAGAAAAAGGAAACAGCAATAAAAGCAGAAAAGCCGGCAGTCAATGCGCCTGATAATGACAGCAAAGAAAACATGCCGGGCAAAGTTTCAATCGATTGTTACCCGTGGGCTGAAGTATTTATTGACAATAAGAAAATAGATATTACTCCTCTTAATGATTATTCATTAGCGCCCGGTAAACATAAAGTGGAACTATACCAGCCAGAATTTCCGGCATACAGAAAAATTATATCCATACATTCCGGCAAAACAGAAGCAATAAAAATAAATTTTGAAGATATAGTAGGTTATTTGAATTGCGAAGTTTACCCATGGGGTGAAGTTTATATCGACGAAAAACCTATAGGGACAACGCCGTTTAACAAACCGGTAGCTTTAATGCCCGGCAGTTATAAATTAACCGTAAAAAACGCAAATTATGCGCCTGTAAGCAAATTAATCACAATAAAAGTTAAGCAAAAGTTTAATTTTAGCCTGAATTTTCAAGAAATTAAACAATAATCTATATGGCATTAAAATTGGTTTTGATACATACAATAAGGTATGAATAAGTTGATAAAAAATATAATTTTAATATTGATTTCAGCTTTTGCAGTTAATGTAAATTGTCAGACTTGGCACGTTGTAGGCAGTATGCCAAATTCTGTATATGGAGCGCAAGCTGTTGTTAAAGATTCCGTTATTTACGTATTAGGCGGCTTTTCTGAAATAGACAATTCGGCTGTAAAAAAAATCCGGGCATATAATCCGGCAGACAATACGTGGAAAGACGTTGCCCAGATGAATTCACGCCGCTTTGATTTTACGGCGGGAATATATTCAGACAGTATTATATTTTTCGGCGGAGTTTCTCCCCTATCACAAAATTCTGCATCAATTGAAGTTTGGGACTTTAATTCTGCACCGCGTATTTATGATACAAACATGAACTTTAACAGGCAGCAGGCAACAGGCAGGATTGTAAATGGTAATATATATATATTCGGCGGTCAGGCTTCGGGGGTATCTTACCTGGTAATTTATGATATTGCTAAAGCTAAAGTAGTCTATTCAAGCGACTTTTCTTTCGGTATGCAATTCCCGCTTGATCAGATGTCTGTAGTAAGCAATAATAATATTTATCTGTTCGGCGGTGCATTTAGCGTGCTGATGAATTCTATTTATAAATTGAATACTTCCGATAATAGTTTCAAAAAACTTTCAGGCAAACTGTTAAAACCGAGGGCAGGCGGTGTTGCAGTTAGTGCAAGCAACAATTCCATTTATATAGTTGGTGGTTTTGATGAAAGACAGGTTCCCATTTCAGATGTTGAAGTTATCAATATCAACAACGATGAAATTGAATCAGAAGACGGTCCGTCTCTTAATTTTCCACGTTCCGACCCTATCGTTGTAAACTACAATAATTCGATCTATGTAATGGGTGGATTAGATAAGGAGGGCCAGCCTGTTAATGCAATTGAAAAGCTTGATATAGTTACGGATGTAAAAAATATTTCCAATAATATACCTGGTAACTTTGTATTAGAGAACAATTATCCAAATCCTTTTAATCCTACTACTAACATTGCATTTAAAATCAGCAGAACTACAAAAGTATCTCTTGATATATATTCTATATTAGGACAGTATGTAAGAAATATTACTTCTAAAGAGTTCACTCCCGGAGAATACACTTTTACATGGAACGGGCAGGATGACCATGGTAATAATATATCAAGCGGTATATATATTTACAGATTAACTTCAAATTACTTTAATGATGCAAAGAAAATGGTATTTTTGAAATAATATGATTAAACACTTACCAATAATTTTATTTTGCATATTGTTTTCAATCAGTTTATTTGCTCAGGATGGGCAGGATTCTATTTCAGTACTGAAAAATGAATTAGAATTATTTAATTACAAAAGCGTAATTGAACATGCAGATAATATTATCCGGCATAAAGACAGATTATCCAATGCTACGCTTATTGAAATATACCGGATGAAAGCGATCGCCCAGTATTCTCTACCGGATATGGATGGCGCTAAGCTATCCTTTAATAATATTTTTGCAATTGATAGTTCTTATTCCTTAGATTCTTCCAATACATCCCCAAAGATTATAGCGTATTTTAATCAGTTAAGACAAAATTACTTAGACATCCTATCACAGCAAAAGCAGTTTTATAAAGTGAAAACAGATACGGTAATAATACATGATGAAAGTTCATCAGCCGTATTTAAACAGGCAGTAGTCAGATCTGTAATTTTTCCGGGCCTCGGACATTTTTATATAAATCAGGATATTAAGGGCATTACTCTAAGTTCACTAACAGCAATAACACTTAGCTCAATGATATATTATATAATTGACAGCAATAAAAAGCAAAGAGATTACTTAAATGCGAGAGATGAACTTGAAATCCAGACTAAATACAACGAATACAATACCGCCTATAAATTAAGAAATATTTCGATTTTTTCATTGGCTGCTGTATGGCTTTACAGCCAGATAGATATGTTATTCTTCTCAGGCTATAACCTTCCAAAAATTTCGGGGGCCTTAATAAATCCATCCAATAGGATACAGGTTGCCATTCAATTTAATTTATAATCCACTTTCACTATATAACGCATATACAAATTATAATATGCAAAATTTTCTATAAGCGTAAATAATGCGCTAAAACCTTCAGACATAAGTTTTTTACTGTTAATAATTGAACTTTTTTTTAACAAAACACAGGGATAAAGCTGGCACTGTGTTTGCGCCTAAAGAAATGCGGACATCAAAAGATTAAGACATTACTTACTAGTTTTATTACAGACAATATTTTAAATACTTAGTTGCAATTATGCGGGATAGGGCACTATTATAATAATTATATAGATAAGATGTTACTACTAAATTGACTGTCTGATAATGCTAAGACACATACGTTAAAGATAAAAAGATTAGCGCCCTATCCTGCAACCAAATTCTCTTAAAGCAAACTCCACTGAATATTCTAATTACGGTTGGTGGGCAATTTCCCGGAGCAATCCGGGAGCTGAATAAATAAAGGATTACTCTTCAAGCTCAATATTTTTAATATCTTCAAAAGTTAAAGTGGTTAAATCATTATCATCGGGCTCGTAAAGAGTAAGTATGCGCTCTTCCTGGTTGCTGATTGCTTTATATAAAATATTT
>JARLHB010000461.1 GCA_031292465.1 Ignavibacteriaceae bacterium | reverse complement strand
CCTTTGCCGTTGTCTGATATAAGAATAAGACACCTGTAATTTATAGCTTTCACTTCTATGTTTATTTCACTTCCTGCAGGCGTATACTGAATAGAATTGTGAACTATATTTACCAGCGCCTGTTCAAGAAGGCCGTAGTCAAATTTAAATATTTCTATATCTTCCTGCACGTCTATTTTTATATTATGCCCGTTTAATTCATTCTGCAGTTTTTCAATAACCGAATGGACAAGATCTTCAATGGAATGGTAATCCAATTTTAATTTTAAATTACCGGACTCCAGCCTTGCCATATCAAGCAGGTTTTCCACCAGTCTGTTTAACCTTTCGGCTGCAATATCAATTTCATCAATAATTTTTCCCCATACATCCTTGTTCCTGGAAATTTTTTCATCCTTAAATGAACTTACAGCTCCCATTATTGCGGTAATAGGAGTTTTTAATTCATGAGAAATAGAATTGAACAAAGTATTATACAATTTTTCCGATTCATCCGCTATTAAGGATTTCTTTGCAAGATAATTAAGGTATTCCCTTTCAACTGCATTTGTTATCTGCGAGACAAAATTCTCCAGCAAATTTTCATGCTCAAAAGAAGGAACGGCATCGTCTCTGTATTTTAATCCGATTACACCCAGTGAACCGCTCTTGCTTTTCATAGGGTAATAAGAGATAGCAGTAGAAGTGAGAGTGTTTGTATACCTGCCGGCCCTCTGCCCTTCCATAAAAACCCACTGAGCTATGTGCCATTCATAATCGTTAATAGGAATAGTGCTTGAGGAATGTGCTTTTGTACTAAGCTTGGATGCTGATTCATAAAATATGAATACTACATCGGCATTGAATGTCTGTGTAATTCTTTTCACGGCGGCATCGGCAATATCATTAAGGCTTACAGCAGCGGAAAGTTCTTTTGAAAGATTAAATAAAGAAATTATCCTTTCCTCCCTTTGCCGCAGGAACTTTTGCTGCGCCCTTATTTTTGAAGATAATATTCCGGTTACTGTGGCAACTATAAAATACATTACCAGCATCAAAACATCTTCAATCTTGGCTATTGCAAAAGTATATCTTGGCGGGATAAAGAAATAATCCCAGCTGAATGCGCTAAGCAAAGCTGCAAGCAAAATAGGCCCGGGGCCAAAATTAAACAGCGGCAGTAATGCCAGTATTAACAGGAAAATAAGGGAAACAGACTGGTACCCTAAATGCCCCTGAGTAATAGAACATATTATACTGGCTATAAATACAACCGCAGAAGATAAAAAATATTTTTTAGGAGAAGATTTTGGCGAGATAAAAAACTTTTTAAATATATTTTTCCTTTCTTCCCTGTCTCCCCCCACCACGTAAACATCTATATCGCCGCTTTTCTTTATAAGTTCTTTTACAATATCTTTTTGAACTGAAAAATTTAATAAACTGCCGCGGCGTGATTTGCCTATAATTATTTGTGTAACGTTATTATCCCTTGCAACTCTTATTAAGGCATTTATTACATCAGTATCTTTAGTGGTAATTATCTCAGCGCCAAGTTCCCTTGCAAGGTTAATATTATCACTTAAAGCACGTAAATTTTCATCTATTATATTTTTATCCGAGTCAACATAAACAGCTATCCACGGCGCTTCCATAGAATATGCAAGCCTTCTGGTCCATCTTATTAAATTTGCGGAGTATGGACTTGGACTTATCGCTACCATTAATCTTTGCCCTGACTTCCAGGTCGCTTCAATTCTTTTTTCTGTTTTATAATCCCTAACGTCCCGGTCAACACGCTCGGCAGTTATACGCAGAGCCATTTCCCTTAAAGCCGTCAAATTTCCCTTCCTGAAAAAATTCTCTATGGCCTGTTTTGATTTTTCGTACGTATAAACTTTACCTTCGGCTAGCCTTCGTAAGAGTTCATCGGGAGTTATATCAACAAATTCCATGTCATCCGCCCTGTCCAAAAGCGAATCCGGCACAGTCTCTCTTATAATGGTACCAGTGATCTCCCTTATTGTATCTGCCCTGCTTTCCACATGCTGGACATTTAAAGTAGTATATACATTTATTCCATTATTAAGCAATTCAAGCACATCATGGTGACGTTTATTATGCCTGCTGCCGGGTATATTTGTATGAGCAAGCTCATCAACCAAAACAAGCGAGGGCCGCCTTGCAAGTATTGCGTCAAGGTCCATTTCCTTAAATATTGAGCCCCTGTAATTTATTTCCTTCAAAGGGATAATTTCCAACCCTTGAAGCATTTCCTCCGTCTCCACTCTTTTATGCGTTTCTACAATTCCGACAACGACATCAACCTTTTCACGTTTGGCTTTCTGCGCAGCTTCAAGCATGTTGTAGGTTTTACCCACCCCTGCGCACATCCCGAAAAATATTTTTAACTTGCCGCGTGCATTTTCTTTCTCTTCTTTTTGTATCTTTTTCAGAATCTCATCAGGATCGGGCCTGTTTTGTTGTAATTGTTCCATTTATTTTTGCCCAATATTTATTTATTAGTTCAATAGTAACAGGCAAGCTCCTGTCACTTACATTATATTTCTTAGTGTCTCTTAGTGTCTTAATGGTAAGTAATTACCTCTCTAAAATAAACGGCGCCAGAACACAATAAGAAAACAAATTATTATTTGCTAATCTCATCCAATTTAATATTTAATACTAAAACATTAACAACCTCTTCACCCAGAAACCCAAGCTGTCTCTTCTCCGTCTGTTTGTCAATAAGGTTCAACAATACTTGTTTTTTCTCTGCATTAAATTTTCGTGCTTCGCATATCCTTTTAACCTGCAGAACGGCTGCTTCTTTGGATATATCAGGATCAACGCCGCTGGCGGACGCAAACAAAACATCAGAAGGGACAGAAGCAGTATCTTTTAATAAATTATCTTTTATAAAAGCGGCTTTATTATCATTATACTGCTGAACCAATACCTTGCTGGTTAAGGCTAAATTACTCCCGCCCGAAGGCATGGGGTTATAATCAATTGCAGACGGGCGCGGCCAAAAATATCTTTTACTTGTAAATTTTTGTCCGATAAGCCGTGAACCGACAATCTGATCATTTTTCGTTAACATACTTCCGTTCGCTTTAATGCTGAACAGCATCTGGCCTATGCCGGATATTATTACAGGGTAAATTAGTCCTGTAAGTAAAGTGAAAAATAACAATATTTTTACGGAGTTCTTTATAGATTCTTTAGCGTTCATAATACCCACTACACTAACTTTAGAATATTTAAAATAATGTCTATTATCTTTATACCTATAAACGGGATCAACAGGCCGCCGACACCGTACAGAATTATATTCCTTTTTAAAATATTTGCAGCGCTTTCCGGCCTGTATTTAACGCCTTTAAGTGCAAGAGGAATTAAGAACACAATAATTATTGCGTTAAATATTACTGCGCTTAAAATAGCGCTCTGCGGAGTTGAAAGATGCATAATATTCAAAATAGATAATGGCCCGTTATTTAATTTAGTTGCAAACAAGGACAAAGTAATCGCAGGAATAATTGCAAAATATTTTGATACATCATTTGCAATACTGAATGTTGTCAGCGCACCGCGCGTCATCAAAAGCTGCTTGCCTATTTCCACTACTTCAATCAGCTTTGTAGGATTGCTGTCTAAGTCAATCATATTCCCGGCTTCCCTTGCCGCCTGTGTACCGCTGTTCATTGCAATACCAACATCCGCCTGAGCCAACGCAGGCGCATCATTGGTACCATCGCCAATCATACCAATCATTTTACCGCCTGATTGTTCATCCCGGATTCGCTGCAGTTTGTCCTCCGGTTTAGCCTCTGAAATAAAATCGTCAACACCGGCTTCTGCGGCAATTGCGGTTGCGGTAAGCTTGTTATCGCCGGTAATCATAACAGTCTTAATGCCCATTCTTCTAAGCTGTGCAAAACGCTCGCTTATACCGCCTTTTACAATATCCTTTAATTGAATCACTCCAAGTATCTTCTTATTCTCAACAACAATAAGCGGAGTTCCGCCTGCAAGTGCAATATCCACGCCTATCATTTGAGAGAAAAAATAATCCGACTGAGATTCCGTTCCAGCAGAAATTTCCTGTGCAAAATATTTCTTAATTGCTTCAAGCGACCCCTTACGAATCGACCTTTCGGGAACTCCTTCATTGGATAAAAGATTAACTCCGCTCATTTGTGTCTGTGCACTGAAGGGAATAAAATGAGCATTCAATTCACTGATATGCCTTTCCCTTATCTTGAATTTTTCTTTTGCCAAAATAACAATGGACCTTCCTTCGGGTGTTTCATCCGCAAGCGATGCAAGCTGTGCAGCATCGGCAAGATAATCTTCCGTTACTCCGGGAGCAGGAATAAACTCTGTTGCCATCCTGTTGCCGAGTGTAATAGTTCCTGTTTTATCAAGAAGAAGGACGTCAATATCTCCGGCAGCTTCAACCGCCCTGCCGCTCATTGCGATAACATTATGCTGTAGAAGCCTGTCCATGCCGCTTATTCCTATGGCGCTGAGAAGTCCGCCTATTGTCGTAGGGATGAGGCACACAAGCAGCGATACTAAAACCGGTACGGATACTACGCTTATATCCTGTCCAAGCGTGGTTTGATAATAATTCAGGAAGAATTTTAAAGTAATAACAACAATCAAAAAGATGATGGACATACCTGAAAGCAGAATAGAAAGCGCAATTTCATTTGGAGTTTTTTTACGCTTGGCATTTTCTACAAGAGCAATCATCTTATCAATATAAGTTTCGCCCGGATTGGAAGTAACTTTAATAACAATCCTGTCGCTAAGAACTTTAGTACCGCCTGTAACTGCACTTCTATCGCCGCCGCTTTCCCTTATAACCGGAGCAGATTCGCCGGTAATTGCAGATTCATCAACGCTCGCTATTCCTTCTATTACCTCGCCGTCGGCAGGGATTATTTCTCCCGCCAAGCAGACAACTCTGTCATTTACTCTAAGGTCAAGAGCAGAAACCTGAATCTCTTTTTCCCCATCCAGCTTTCTTGCCATTGTATTGGTTCTTGACTTACGCAAATTTTCCGATTGTGCCTTGCCTCTTCCCTCTGCAATTGCCTCGGCAAAATTTGCAAACAGTACTGTAAACCAAAGCCACAATGCTATCTGCAGATTAAACGAAGAGTACATACCTGAAAATATATCCGATATAAATATTGCACTGGTCAGGGCAGCCCCTATGCCTACAATAAATATTACCGGGTTCTTCAGCAGGTACTTTGGATTCAGTTTTTTAAAAGAATCTATTGACGCCTGCTTTAATATTTTCTTATCAAACAATTTAATATTTAGTTTACCGGAACTCATAATTTATTCTCAAAAAGTAATTCCAAGATTCATTAATAAATGCTCTAAAAACGGCCCTATGGATAATATAGGGAAAAACGTTAGTGCGCCTACGATTAAAATTATAGAAGTAAGCAGGAATGCAAAAAGAACGTTGTCTGTTGCAAATGTTCCCGCTGAAACAGGTGTAATATTCTTCTTAACAAGGCTGCCTGCAATTGCCAGTGTTGGTATGATTACTCCATACCTGCCGAAAATCATGGCAATTGCAATCAGGATATTGTAAAAACTTGTATTTGCATTAAGTCCGGCAAATGCACTGCCGTTATTGCCTGCACCTGAAGAAAACGCATAAATTATCTCTGAAAATCCATGCGGGCCTTTGTTTAATATGCCGGAAAGCCCTGCCTGCACGGATAAAGCCAATGCGGAAAAGAACAGAATTACAACACTTGGCAATAGAATAGACAGGATTGACCATTTAATTTCATACGCTTCTATTTTTTTACCGAAATATTCAGGAGTACGTCCAACCATTAATCCTGCTATAAATACGGTAAGCAATATAAAATGCAGCATGCCGTATATTCCGGAGCCTACTCCGCCGAAAATAATTTCGCCAAGTTGAATATTAAGCATTGCTACCAATCCGGTAAGGGGAGTTAAGCTACTTATCCATGCATTTATGGAACCGTTCGAAGCAGAAGTGGTTGCAACAGTCCATAAAACGCTGTTAAATATACCGAAACGCGCTTCTTTCCCCTCCATTATATTATTGGTATGGAAAATTGGGTTACCGGAAATTTCAGAGAAGTATGAGACGGCCAGCCCGGTTAGAAATAAAAACATCATCACACCAAATATCGTCCAGGCATGTCTTTTTGATCCGAGCATTTTACCATATGTAAATACAAGCGAAGCAGGTATTAATAAAATGGAAAGCATTTGCAGAAAGTTTGAAAATGGAGTCGGGTTTTCAAACGGGAAAGCACTGTTGGCATTAAAAAATCCGCCGCCGTTTGTGCCAAGCTGTTTTATTGCTACCTGAGAAGCCGCAGGGCCCAACGGAATTGTCTGCTTTAATCCTTCCACTGTAGTAACATTAGCATAAGGAAGAAAGTTTTGTATAACACCCTGCGATATAAGCAGTATGGCAAGAATTACGGACGCAGGAATAAGCAAATACAAGGTTACCCTCGTTAAATCAACCCAGAAATTGCCGAGCGAATTGCCCTTCCTGACTGCAATCCCTCTGATTAGCGCAATCATAACGGCTATTCCTGTTGCTGCACTTAGAAAGTTCTGCACCGTAAGGCCTGTCATCTGCACCAGGTAGCTTACAGTCGTTTCGCCGCTATATGCCTGCCAGTTTGTATTGGTTATAAAACTTACTGCAGTATTTATTGCCAGGAATAAATCAACATTTGGCAAATGCTGGGGATTTAACGGAAGATACTGCTGCGTTAGCTGTAAAACGACCAGCAGAATTGCCCCCATTAAATTGAAAGCAAGCAATGCAAATGTATATTCCTTCCAGTCCATCTCTTTTAAAGAGTCAATTCTTAAAAATCTGTATATACCGTTTTCTGCTTTACTGAAAACAGGGCTAAGTATATTTTTTTCGCCGCTGAATACTTTAGCCAGATAGCTACCTATAGGAGGCGCCAGTACTACCAGACATGTAATATATACGACAAATTGGAGCAGGTCAAAAATATGGTTCATATGCTTTTACTAAAATTTATCCGGTTTTATTAATGTGTAGATTAAATACACCAAGACTAAAAATGATAACGTAAGTGAAATTATATTTAATAACATGTTGTTCTTTCCTTACTAAACCTCCGAGGTTTTCAGAAACCTCGGAGGTTTTTGTTAACAAACATAATATGCAGTTTATAAGTTTGCTGTAAAGAGTAGCCACCTGGGTATAAAGATTTTATAAAGACAAATTTGTGTGAGGTTTAGTACAATATTGTCTGAACCACTGATTTTTTATGATTAAAATGATTCTTATGATTTTAGAACCAGAGTTTGCAGAATTTAGGATTAATAGCAAAATTAAAATTTCCTCTCTTGCATGCAAATAAGTATTGAGTAGCAAAGGAGTAGGTTGGGATTAAAATATCATCCTTTTTAAATATCCTTCTAAGAGTGAATTAAAAATTAGAGAAATCATTTTAATCATAAAAAATCAGCGGTTCAGACGGTTTTATTTTACCTGGCTGTATTTTGAATTATCAAATTGTAGAGAATTTGAGGACAAATATTCTCCTCTTAAGGCCATGTTAAAATAGTACATAGGTATTTTATAGTCTCCTTTTTGATTGTGCAAAAGACCAGGCAGCCTGTCTGGCCTGGCATAATAATATTTCAATTTAACAGAATAGACATCCCTGGGATATTTACTGAAATAATATAAGTCTAAATACACAGGCGGATACTTAATTGATGAATGCGGATCTATTTTTATAAATTCTAATGCCAGGGGAAGCTCCCTTTCCACACAATGAAAAAGCCCGACATTTTCATTTATTTTCTCATTTGAAGAATTTTTGATTTCACCCGTAACAAAATAGAAGCGCGGCATATTTGCTATTACATATACAGGTGTATCAGTTTCATTATAAAATGTAGAATAAACTTTTAATTCAGCTATTTCGGAATCATCAATTGTTATGCTGTCCAGTGTAATTTTTAAAATACTCTCAGGTTGTAATTTTTGCAGGTATTGATGATAATTTTCAATTGCCATATCAGTATCAATTTTGGGAGAACTAAACGACAATTTCTTTTCAATACTTATTACTTCGCTGCTGTCCTTTACTGAAATAGTATCTATAGAATCCCAAAAGCCTATATACATTATCTGTACAATATGCTCTCCGGTGGGAACATTTTCTATTACAAAAAAGCCATTCATATCTGTTGAAGCTCCGGTATGCAAATCTTTTATAAATATATTAGCACCGGCAATCGGTTCCATAGTATCCTCATCGTACACATGCCCCTTAATAGTAGCTCCATAAGAAAATGAGATAAGGGTTAAACACCATAGAACAAAAATCTTCTTCACTTAGCACCCCGTTATTATAATATCTGAAAATGTATTTATTAAAACAATGTTATATTTTTATAAAAGTCCATATCTATGTTTAACCCATATTAGAATCATAAAAATCATTTTAATCATATAAATCAGCGGTTCAGACGGTTTTATTTGACCTGGCTGATTTTATAATTATCATATAATAAAAAGTTTGACGAAGCGTAGTCTCCCCTTAAGGCCATATTAAAATAGTACACAGCATTTTTGTAATTTAGTTTATCATTAAAAACGACGGGAAGCTTGTTTCGTTTTTTATTTGAATATAGTATTTTGATTGAATAGCGCTTTTCAGAACTGTAATCAACAGACATAAATTCAGGTGGATATTTTAGAAAAGAATGAGGTTCTATTTTAAAGAAATTTGTCGAATCCGGTATTTCATCAGGTATAAAATCTAATGCTATAGCATTATCATAAATCTTTTTCCCGGATGAGTCATATAATACAGCATTAGTCATACTGAAGTACTTCATATTTGCAATGATATATAAAGGGAAATCACTTAAGTTATAAAAAGTAGAATATATACATAGGCGCTTAACCTTCCATAAATTGCCCTGAGTAACCTGTAAACTGTCAATTGCTATTTTCAATACATCTGCAGATTTAAATTTCTGAATTGCTTT
>JARLHB010000460.1 GCA_031292465.1 Ignavibacteriaceae bacterium | reverse complement strand
GACCGGGAGTACAGCTAATTACTAACGAATGGCTTGGCGGCGCGGGTTTATGGCTAAACTATATGGCGTCACACGGTTATGTTGTATTTACCATAGAAAACCGCGGTACGGCTAACCGTGGACTGGCTTTTGAGCAGGTTACTTTCAGGCATCTGGGTACGCATGAACTTGAAGACCAGACTATGGGCGCTGAATATCTTAAGTCTCTCCCCTTTGTTGATTCTACACGCGTTGGGCTATTCGGCTGGAGCTACGGCGGGTTTATGACTACATCTTTAATGACAAGAAGGCCGTGGCTGTTTAAAGCCGCTGTTGCCGGCGGTTCTGTAATTGACTGGAGCTATTACGAGGTTATGTACACTGAAAGGTATATGGATATGCCGCAGCAAAATCCCGATGGCTACAAAGAAGCAAGCCTTTTAAATTATGTACAGAACTTAAAAGGTAAATTATTGATGATTCATGGAACCAGCGACCCGACTGTTTTGTGGCAGAATGATTTAATGTTTCTGAAAAAATGTGAAGATCTTGGGATACCAATTGACTATATAGTTTACCCCGGTCAGGAACACGGCGTAAGAGGCATTGACGCTTTCCACATGTACAATAAAATCACTAATTATTTTGATGAGAATTTAAAATAATACGAAGTCCTTGGAGGTTTTCCTGAACCTCCAAGGATTTTTTTTACATAAATTCTAATTCCTTGTCTTTTTGCAATAATGATTTTTTTATTAACTCGTATTTCTTTTACGGTTATTCAAGGTTACATCGACCTCACCCCTGCCCCTCTCCTTATTAAGGAGAGGGAAAAATAATACTTTATAATCATTATGATTATGAATAATTTATATTGTACTGTTTAACTTATTTTATTGAAGAATAAAGGCGGAGGGAATAATGAAAGAGATAAGTAAAATTGTTTATTGGTCGCCGAGAGTATTAAGCATTATATTTATTCTCTTTTTATCCTTATTTGCGTTTGATGTATTTAGTGAATACCGCGGCTGGAATATTATTCCTGCCCTTTTTATTCATCTAATTCCCTCGATTGTTTTACTTGTCCTTACCATTATTGCCTGGAAACATGATTTAGTTGGAATGTCCGTCTTTTTTCTTGCCGCAATTTCTTATGTCCTGATGGTAGGTTTTCATCACCATTGGAGCTGGTACGCCTCAATCTCCGGCCCGGCGGTTATTATTGGGGTACTTTATTTTATAAGCTGGATGCAGATAAGGAATTTAAAGAAGGGTTAATCTAATTTATAGTATAGAGACCTTAGAGGTTTTCTTGAACCTCCAAGGTCTTTGGCATTTATTAAAATATTATTGTTTCAAATAATTTAATCGATTAATATTATTTGGTTTACGCCAGTTAACTACCCTAATAATATTTAGAATAAACAATAATATCCAGATTAAAATTATAAGTACTGGTATTTTTATTACATCTTCTTGCCACAGTAATTTTAAAGAAATCAAACTATCACTAAGTCTTTCAATCATAGTTAGCGGAGATTTTATGTAAATAGATTCAATGGTATTTATAACAACATCCGAACTCTGATTGATAATATTATGTGGACGAGGAAATCTTGGTACCCAAATATCTGAATTAATTATAAAGTACAGGTTTATATTTTCTACTCCCAACATATCGATAATCTGGATGAAACGATTATACGGCATTTTTCTATTTAGCTTAATTTCAATTCCACTAACAGTATCCCGGCGATCATTAAATAATTTAACAGCATAACAAAGGTTTTTAAATGTTAACGAGTTATTATATTCATTATTAGTAAATGCGAAAATATTCCAATGACCATCTGGCGGAATATCAATATCGTAATCTTTTTTCCAATACTCTAAATATTCTTTATATTCTTGAGGAACGATAGATATGTCAATTAGTTTTTGTATCTGTGCATTAGGATCCTTTTTTACATAAGAAATAAACAACAATGGCAAAATAACAAGACTTATAAGTCCAATTGGATAATAAAGTATTCTCTTATGTCTTCTGGGTGTAATCATATTAAATTGCTTTTATTACTTTGGTCCCGGCAATATGATCGTGAATGCATCTTCTGTCTTTCCTATAAATAAAAAGTAAATCTATAAGGCTCAATAATTTCCCTGCAAATGGAATTGAATAAATTAAATTTGGAATAAAATATCTAAATCCATAACTTCGATGAAATTTAGGGAGATTATTTTCAATATCGACTATTTTTATCTTCATCAATTGTTTTCCAATAGTTTGTCCATATCTAAGAAGTAATTTGCCGTTAAATAAAACATACACGCATTGACCAATAGTAAATGTAGTTAACAGAAAACTAAATGAAATATTCCTCTGTAATTCGACAATGTCGGTTGTTTTATATAAACAAATAAGAATTATAATTAATGGAATGCTAATTATAAATGCATCTATGAATGAAGCTACAACCCTTTCCCCCAAAGATGCCAGCCCATTTAAACTGCTTAAATGCTCAGGCTCAAGTGCTACTTCATGCAATTTATTTGCCAGCTCATTTTGCACCATTTCATGTCTTTCAGGATAAGTATCTTTATCAATACTTTTCAACACTCTCTGAAGTTCTTCGACGGTATATCTCTTTATCTTTTGTAAATATTCTTCATTCATAAGTTTATTTTCTCTTTCCGGTCGGTAATAAATGTGCCGATTAAACAACAAACATTTTAACTTTGGATTATGCTTTAGCCATTAATTAATCCATTATTCTTATCATAAAATAATATCCATTTCCTGCTGCTTATTGCTTTGCCTTTATAAATCGCGGGTTTCCATCTTTTTGTGCTTTTTAATGCAGCATTCAACTTATTAATTGTTTTCTTAGATTTTATATCCCGGATGTCAGCAATACTTACTGTCCCTTCCCGGGTTATATCTAAATAGAAACAATATGGAAACAGAGAATCCGGCAATGCAGACAAAAAGAGGGTCAAATCCTTGCGCAAGGATGCAAAACCTCCGGCATATTGAGCAACCCTAAAATTCACGGGATCAAATTTATTTAAATGTTTCAAAGTATCTTCAAGTGAATTTGTAAGAATTAATCTGCTCTCAAACCAATAATTAAGTGCTAATTTATTAAGCTGATTTGAATCAACAATGGAAGTAATCCCGTTAAGCACGGGTATAAATTCCGGCGGAACATTATACTCACAAAATAAATATTTCTTATTTTGTCCATTAACTGTTAAGAATAGCCCGTATTCCGCAGCATCCGAAGTTAATTTAGAAGAAATTCTATACCTATCCATAGTCTCATTAAATCGTATACTTTTAATAGTATGCAAAACACTATTATATTGTTCACCGGTAATTCTGATATAATAGAATCCATAGCCGTTTAAGTAATTATTTGCATGGTAAATTAGCATTGTATCAGTAATTTCAATATCAAATAGCAGTTTAGAACAATCGGGCCATGTCTTAGAAAGCTGTATCTTATCAATTTTTATTGCCGGATTATAATTTAATTTTGAAAAAGTGATCGGTTCTATACCATTGTATATAATCAATGAGAGTTTGTTGTCGCGGAAAGAAATAGCTCCAAGGTTATTTATTTTGTTGTCTTGCAGAATATATAACGAGTCATTTCTTAGTTTGTAAGGGAAATATTTTAATTGCGGTTTTAGATAACTTTGAGAGTAATGTAAACTCTTTTTGTCGGTTCCATGCAAAGTCAATGAAGTATTAGCGGCGCATAACGAATCATTTCTAAAACTTAAATAGTACGAAACTGAATCAGCAACCCATTCCCCATTCAATTCGTCAATAGTAATTTTATGTTTACAACTATTTGTTAATAATGATAATATTAGTAGTGACAGTATTATCAAATAATTATTAATTGTAGAACTGGAAAAGCTTATATTGTCGTATTTCCCTTTCGGCCTCATTAATCCCGTATTTCCCGATTTTTTATTTCTTTTCTTAATGCCCTGTTAAAACTTAATTATTATTTATTCATGTTACAAGTCTTGTTTCGCCTGTCTGCTGATCAGGCAGGCTAATAGAAAAGATAACCATAAAAAATTCCGAATGCGAATACTGCATCCGTCCGATTGGCTGGTTAAATAATTTATTTGTAACTTTTAATCTTCATCCATTAATTTAAATCTTACTTTCGGATCATCAAACAATACCGATTCCGGATCAAATAGTACCGGATTAAATTCTCCACCTAACCATTCAATCATTTCTTCATATTCTTCGTTTCTAGGATCGCTTAATACCGACAACAAATTGTAATAGCCGCCTATACCACCGCAATCTTCGGGAGGACATGACATTTTTCCGCCAATACATTTGGGATATTTATCACCGACTGTTGCCGGTAGAATTTTTTCGAACTTGATAGTATGAATCCAGGAATCTCCGAAATCATATTCATATCTGGCAATACAATTATTCTCATTAAAATATTCAGATAATTTTTCTTTATAATCTGGCAATATTATTCTATCATAAGCATTAAATTCTTCGTCGGGAATTCCAATTTCCGTTTTCACATATGTTACGGGGTTTTTTATTTCAAATATATGCAGATGATAATCAAGCCATCCCATTGAATCCTGAATAGCAACGTGCAAATCCCAAAACGAATAATTGGAAGGGACTAAGATTCTTCTCCAAATTGCCGGTTTGGAATTAGCCAGCGTTATTTTGAATTGGTACACTTCATTTATTTTTTTACCCATAATCTAATCCAATTTATTTTATGCGGAATTTAATTTATTTTTTGTCGAAATATATGCGTTATATGATATATTATCATTAGCAAATATAATTATTAAAAGCTGCTAACTGTATATTTTCCCCGTACATAAGGTTAAAACTTAATTATTATTTATTCATTTTACAAGTCTTGTTCCGCCTGTCTGAGGCTCCGCTATCTTTTTTTGTTACTTTTACTACTAACCTTCCTACCGGCAAGCAGGTATGCCGCCGCTCTGCGGCGGAATTCTTGGAATATTTATACATGTAATATTTTTTCCCATTCATAATCTGAGAGCAGCGAAATATTAGTAGGATACAAATAAGATAAGGAATAAAAGGACCTCAGTGTTTTTGTTATTTGTGTATCTGATAAATCAAATGCCAACAAAATAACAAAAGATTCATTCCCCTCCTTTATAAGGAGGGGTTTGGGGAGGTCGGAGTAACCAATACATTTCTTCAACATCAAATTTTAAGTGCTCCATTGTATAAAGGAACGGACATTTATGTCAACATTATAATATGTACTTTATTATTAAAAATAATGCTTAACTTATATCCGCAAATGTTAGCGTAACATGCGGTAAATAATGATTTATTAGTTTTCTGCCAATTTATCAACCGCCTCCGGCTTAAACCGGCCCCTCCTTGCCAAGGAGGGGATGTCGGAGTAACCTGTACTTTTATTTAAACCAGATATTATCGTTATTCTGTGCCGCAAGGGTAATCCTCGTATGCAACATTGAGTATACAAAAAGCACCTCGAAAAGTATTTTCCTCTTTAAAAACAAAAAGTGCAAGTAAAAACTTGCACTTTTTTAAGAGGCGCCGGTCGGATTCG